>JAHDSP010000117.1 GCA_018432645.1 Bacteroidales bacterium
CGGTTTAAACCGTGTGCTATGAATATGCAATAATATTTTGTCAATTGTTTTAACCATTTTCAATAATTTTAATTTCTTCTTTGGTAAAACTTGGCCAATTTAGCGTTTATTTTTTTTGTTATTCGTTAATATTCATAGCACTATCACCTCTGTCAACAAACTCCCAATAATTATTGAAAAAATAACATTTAGTATTGTTTTTAAGTCCATTTTAGCAATAACAGCATTATAACCAGCACTAGCAATGTCTGATGCTGCACATACTGGTAATGCTTTTATGCTTTTTTGATTATCACAAAAAGCAATTGAGTTTTCCTCATAGCTTATTAAACCGTCATGATTATCTTTAGCCTTATGTTCAATTAAATTTATTTTATTAAACACAAAATCATATTTTGCCTCCGTTGAATCAACAGTTTCAGAAAATAAATAATACGGCAAAAACAAACATATAATAAACACAAATCTTTTCATGTCTTTATTATTTATGGTGTTATATAAATTGGTTTTGTTGTGGCTGAAAATATTGTTCCCTCAGTTTCTTTATAGATTATTTTAAATGATTGTATAGATGTTGCACTTGGAGGTTGAGTTAAAAATAGGTATATTCTATTTGAGCATAGTGGTTCAGTATGCAAATAATCATTTAATGGTAATGGTGAAGTAATAGGCATGCCAGTAGTTTTTGTAAATATAACATTTAGAATATCATTTATCGTATCATTAATTTTAAAATAGTTATTGTAGTCATTTTCGCAAATAATTATAATATCTTCAATCTTTCCAATAATTGAATCTTTGGGACTACTACAAATATTTTGTGATATATAAATAGATTCAAATCTTAAACCTATTTTAAGATAATTATATTTACAAGTATCTAAACTATCCATTCCTGAACATGCCTCATAGGTATCTTCATAACTTGTTGTAGTTTGCATTTTGCATAAACCTGTATGCATATTTGTTAAAGTTCTTGTCCAAGTGCATTCATCACTTGGTCTTCTACATGAGTTTGTGAGAATAATCAGAATTGTTATTAAAATCATGAAAAGGTATATTTTCGTTTTCATTTTATCAATTTTTTATCAAATGTGCTCATTTTCTAATTATGAAGTAATAACCACAAATTCGACACTATAATTATCGGGCAATTTGGGTACTAATACCCAATTCATAGATATTTCAGCTTTGCTATTATTTTTACACTTCATATAAATTGTATAAATATACTTCATATTACTTTCGTCTTTTACAACCTTTCTTTTATAATATTTCACCTCTCCGTCAGATACAGTAAATTTACCAAGTAAAGTATAAGTTGTAAAATCAATTTCAGGCAAAGTATAATTATCACATGCAACCGTACCTAATGTTAACAAATTCTGATACAAGCTGTCATTTGTAATAACGTACTCCTCTTGTTCATTGCCAAACGGAGGGAAACAACGACCAAAATCAAATTCTTTTATAATTATTCCTTCAAATATATCCTCTTGCTCACAACTACTACAAAATAGTATAATGAAGAGAATTGTAATTTTAAAAAATTTTAATTTCATAGTATTTATTATTTTGTGTTATAATCATAGCACACGGTTTAAACCGTGTGCTATGATTATTCTTTTGTTACAAATATACCATTTTATTTTTAAAGATGCAATAATTTTGTTTAAAAATTTACGATTTCCTTTTCATATGAGGAAGGTTTTAGAATTTCTAATAAGAGCTGGTGGCTATGCGCAGTGAACTATTGTGTGGCTGCGAACTTATCCTGCGTTACTGACCTTAGCTGCGGGAACTGACCTTGCAAATTGCTACTGAAACCCTTATTGCATATGGCCTTTGCTAGGGGTTGTTAAGTTTTTCAATGGTAATTCCTTTAATTGTTTTGAAGTCATCAGGTAAATTCCCATCATCATTAATTATTATTGTATATCCTTCTGCTATCAAGTCAGTGATTTTATTTTTGTCGGGAATATACGGATAAACTGTTAAGTTAGTGTAAAACATAGCTTCAATAGGCCTATCATAATTAAACAATACTCCTTTAGCAATTTCTCTGTCATTGAGTTTTCGTAGTTCAATTGCCCACTCTGGATTTCTGTTGTTTTGCTCAAATGGTTTTACTCTTTCAATCATATAGCGAACAGGTAAAGCTATGAGTAAAAACAAAATCAAATTGAAAAACCATTTAGGTTTGTGCTTCTTTTTGTAATCATTGAGCATAAAGAAAAAATCAGCAGTCATTAGAAATAAAGCAGGTGAAATGAAAAGAATGTATGCCTGCATTTTTGTTTTTGCAATTGAAAAAAATATAAGCGGAATTAAAGCCCAAATCGTAATTGCTAATCGCTTTTTGTCACGAAGATTCTTGAATGACTTCCATAGAAACCAAATCAATGGCAAATAAATCAACTCTCCATAGTTTATTCTAATTCTGTCGATATAATAATAAAAGGGTCCTGTTCTTCCATCAAGAACTTCAGTGATGTGTTTGAAATTAAAACTTGCTTCCCACGATGCCTCAGCAGGAAATTCTTTGAAAATGTAAAGTTGCCAGGGAAGGAAAATAAAAATGCTTGTTGTCAGTAAAATGATGAATTGAAAAAAAATTTCTTTTGGCTTAAATTTTTCTGAGTCTAATACAATCAAAAGCCATATTGGTAAAACAATTAATGCTGGTAGCCATTTGGATAAAATTGCAGCACCCATGCTAACTCCAGCAAGAATATTGAAAATAGTTTTTCGTTTCTGGGCGAATAAGATGCTAAACACAACTGCTAACTCAATGAAGAACAAAAAGAAAATATCAATGTGGTCTGTTGCTACTCTACCAGCAGTTAATTCTATTATCAATCCGTTGATAGAAAAGAAGAAAGCTGTCAGGTAGCCGATTTTTTTATTGAAGAAATAACTACCGATAAAAAATGAAAGCCAAATTCCGATTGTTGTTAGAATGATTGAAGGAAGTCGCAATGCAATTTCATTTACTCCAAAAAGCCACATACTTGCAGCCATTGTCCAAAGCGGTAATGGTTGTTTATGAACCCAAATATGATTTCCTGTCCAGTCCTTGTAATCGTAAGGTAAAATAGGATTGTCGTAAAGTGTCGGTTTTAAAGGATGATTAATAAGATTTTTAGCAACAAGAGCATGATAACGTTCATCCCAAGGGTGCAGAAAAAAGTCAGAGGAAGTATAGATGCGAAGTACAAGTCCACAAATCATTAGTAGAAGAACAGCAATTTTAAAGTTGTTTTTCGAATAATGTCGCCATGAGAAATAATATCCTATCGCACATAAAATGATTGTCGGTATAGAGTAAAGTAAGTCGTTCATTTTGTTCGTTTTAATTGCTGCTAACGGTTTTGTTATTCGTTAATAATCATAGCACAAGGTTTAAACCTTGTGCTATGATTATTAACTTGTCCATTACCTTGTCTATCATATTTCAATTCTTAAATTTGTCAAGAGTAATTTTTATTTCTTCCCACATTTTTGCAGCAGATCTTTCCCAAGAGAAATTTTTAACTCTTTGCAATGCTTTGATTTTCAAATCATTATGTAATGTTTGAGAGTTTGTTAATAATGTCATTGCCTCAGCAATAGAATTAGGATTAAAAGGATCTACAAGCAGGGCTGCATTACCAGCTATTTCTGGCATAGAGCTAATATTAGAGGTTATCACTGGGATACCTGCCTTCATAGCTTCTACGATAGGTATTCCAAATCCTTCAAATTGTGAAGGGAAAACTAGTGCAAAAGCACTGCCTACTATTTGTGCGATATCTTTATTAGAAACATTTCCTAATAGATAAATATCAGATTTGTATTCTGTATTCTTTAATTCATTATCTAAGTCTTTATCTTTATGCATTTGGCCACCAACGATTATTAATGGATAGTTTTGATTTGCATTTTTGCGATAAATATTATAGGCTTTTATTAGATTAGCTAAATTTTTTCTTGGTGTAATGGCTCCTATAAATAAAAAATAAGGTTTCCCGTTTGAATATTTATTTCTATTAATTAATATTTCATTATCTGTCAAAGGTTTGAAATAATCAGATGCGGCATTATACACTACTCCTATCTTATTTTTAGTAAAAGGGAAATAAGTCTCAATATCTTTTTTACAAAATTCACTTACAGTAACGATGTGAGTAGCAGCTTTTAAAAATTTAGGTGTGAAATAAGTCATATATCTACGATTTAAGCCACTTAAATAATTAGGATTATGAAAAAAATTGATATCATGCAAAACTAGCAAGGATGGGCAATTTAAATGCAAGGGTAGTTCAGAATCTGGTGAGATAAATAAATCAAAATTATTTCTATTGATAAATTTTTTTAATGAAAATTGATAATAAATAAATTTAAAGATAGGATGCCTGGCGGGAGGGAATAAAACTTTAGCTTTCACATTCTCATTATAAATAAATGATGGATGGTATGGTCTATCAAATATAAATGTAAATTCTACATCTGGGTGTTCTTTTACTAATCTGCTAAATATTTCATTAATAAAAACACCAAATCCACCTAAATTTTGATATAAAAGAAATCTAGTATTTATAGCTATTCTCATGAAAAATAATATTTATTATGAATTGAATCATTATTTTTTGCAAAAATAGATATTTTAAAAAAATAATTAAGAATAAATGATATTGGGCTGAAATTCAATTAATTATAAAAAAATTATAATTAATTTGTTTTGGCTTTTACCTGCAATTGCAAGTATATACGTAGATATTTATCCTCTGCAGGAGTAATCTGTGTGCCAATAGGATAAATTTTATTGGAGACAGGATGCTTTAGTCTCAGATTAATTAATTGATACAAAGGTTCGTTAGGATTATCATCAATAACAGGTCTATTAATAGCTAAAACTTTAGCTTTTGAGTAATTTGTAATCAATGTTTGAGCATCTTGTACAGGTAATCTAACTTCATACCATTGTTCATTAACTTTTATAGGTAAGATAAAATTTTTATCATCATATTTACCGATCTCATCTATAGGGATTTCTACTTCATTGTATTTCATAGCAAAGAGAGTATCTGCTTTTCTAGCTTGTGCTAATCTGATTTTAATAGCTTCTGAATAACATTTATTTAATATAGCTAATTGCCTAGCTAAAAATTGTTTCTGACGAGCTTGATATTGTTGTTCAGTTTCCATTAATTTTTTAGGTGTTGCTAAGCTATCAAATTCACTAATATTGTCATTATAGCAAGAATCTAATATAAATTGATTCATATTAAAAACATATAATTTTTTATCACTGCATACTGTACCTAGCCAACCAATAGGGTAGGAGAGATATATGTCTTCGACAGAGCCATTAACAATTTGTTTTTCAGCAACTTTTTCTCTTTTTTGAAGATTAATGATGTAAATATAGCCCGACATATCTGCCACTGCTGCATAGCGATTATCAAAGAAGCATTTTACATTATTTACTGATCCATTAGTTTTGAAAGTAGCAATAGCTTTTTTATTTTCTATATCCCACAGCATAGCAGTATGATCGTCAGAACCACTAAGTAAATATTTACCATCTGGAGTGAAGTCTATATCTAGAACAGCACCACTATGACCATTTAGAGAAAATGTATTATCATTTTTTAATGAAGTGAAAACTATTTTGTAATCCCATCCACCAGATACTACCCATTCATTAAATGGTGATATAGACACACAAGCTACTGCAGAAGCATTGGGTACTATTTTTTTATATAAAGATAATGAATCTGCCCAATAAACCATTACACTTTTATCTTCAGAACCAGTAACTAAAAATTTCCCATTTTTTGAAATAACTAAATCATTTATTTTATTAAAATGAGGTGTTTGTATTTTTTTTAATACATTGCCTGTCGTAGCATCCCATTGTACTATCATTTTATCTCCTCCAGCAGTATATAGTCTATTATTATTGTCCATAACGATAGATTTAATAAAACCTTCATGTTCTTTTACTGTTTTAGTAACATTCATTGATACTAAATCTATGATACTTAACTCTCCATTAATATTTGTAATATATGCGAACTGACCATTACTACTGAGTAAAACACCACTACATAAATTAGGTAAAGGTTTTGATTGTTTTATTAAAATCTGACCAAACGAATTAAAAATCAATAAAATACAAAATATAGCAAAAAGCATTTTTTTTGACATACCCAAAATAATTTTTTTTTCAAATGTAAAATTAATACAAAAATTTTAAATTTTAGTAATTTATAAAAAAATTTTATCAAATCATATTATAAAATACCTAAATCAAATAAAATTAGTGAAATATACGTTTTATTCATAACTAATTTATTATTGTGAATATATCAATAGCAAGTAATTTTTTAATATTGCAATTTGATTTTTATTGAAAACAATGGAACTATAACGTTTATTGTGTAAATTATTTGGTTAATTATTTTACCACAAAGTGCACAAAGATATTACACAAAGTTCACAAAGTGCCAGATATTAACTTGGGCTGTTAGGTTATAGTCATTAAGAATTATCAGGGCTAAAGCACGATCAACATTTTTATTAGGTCCACGACCTAAAGGTCGTGGTTATTAAAAGTGGGAGTGAGATAGGTTATTATAGATATTAGACCTGCCCTTTATGTAAATTAGCAAATAGTAATATAACTATGACCTTCAGTTCAAATAGCTGTCTCGTCCTGAAAAAGTTGCATTAATTACTTGAATTTAATAGATAATGATTTTAGATCATATTATTCTTTATTCTAAAAAAGCTTTTTAATTTTGCAAATAAAATTTATAGAATTATGAGATTCAAAATACTTATTTTTTTAATGATTACTATTTTATTTTTAAGTTCATGCCAAAAAAATAAAACTAATGAGAAAAATAAGCCGGCGCAAGAGGTTTCTTTATTAATTCCTACATATATGGAGAGCCCTATTAAAGAATGGGTTTATTTCGTTCAAGCTAATCATCCAAATTTCAAATTTCAGATAGTAAGCATGAATGATGATAATTTCCATAGTGATACTACATTTAGAGATTTTGATTTAATTTTTACTGCAGAAAATATCAAAGGGAATAAATGCAATTTTGTTAATATAGCCAGTGAGGCTATAGTCTGTGTGGTATCTTTTGATAATCCTTTTTTGCAATCAATCATCAATAGAGGCATTAGCTCCAATGATTTAAAAAAAATTTTCAATAAGCCAGATTTTTATTTTTGGAAAGATTTTTTTCAAAGTGATAGTAAAATGAATGAAAAAATATCTATCGTACTACCCAGTGATAGATATGCACTATTAAATCAATTAAGGAATTGGTTACATTTAGATACTTTGCCGATTAATACACAAACAACGAATACAATTTTAAATTTACTAAAATCTCAGAAAAATTTATTAACCTTTCTCCCTTCATCTGTTGTTTATAACCTAAATACTAAATATAGAAAAGATTTTTTATATATAATTCCTTTAGATCTGAATAACGACAATTGGATAAATGATGATGAATATTTATATGATAACATAATGATTTTGGGGCAGGCAGTGTTAAACAAAAAAATAGATACATCATTGATTTTAAATTATAAAATGGTTTTTTCTGTAGATAATCCACTTAAAGATTCCTTGGTTAATTTAGTGAATAACAAGCGAAATATTAATAAAAATATTTTCGAAAAATTTGGATATTTTGCTCATTAGTGCAATAATTGATGTTAAAATTGTTAAATATATATTGAATTTTAATTATAAATTAGTCTATTACACCAGCACCTAATACTTTTTTCATTAAATTATCGTAGATAACTATATATTGTCCAGATGCAACTCCATGAATGGGATTAGTGGATTCTATATAGCCACTGTTATTATTTAGCCAATGAATAATACCTTTTGTAAAAATTGGAGTATGCCTAATTTTGAAATAAATTTCAGCATTATCTTGCATTAAATTTTCAGATGTTGGAGTTATGATTTCGAAATTTTTGAAATTTATAATTTTTTTATAAACTTCTTCAGGTTGGTATCCTTTAGCTACATATATTACATTATTTTCAATATCTTTTTTAATGACAAACCAAGGGCCACCAGCCAGTCCTAATCCTTTTCTCTGACCAATAGTATAGAACCAATGTCCTTTATGATATCCTAAAATTTCATTTTTATTAATATCAATGATTTCACCTTTTAACACACCTAATCTGCTTTGAATGAAAGAATCATAATTATTTTTACCAATAAAACAAATCCCCATACTTTCTTTTCTCATGCTAGTAGGGAAATCGTGCTCTTTAGCAATATTTTTCACTTCATTTTTTGACAAGTTAGCTAAGGGGAAATATGCTTTGGAAAGTTGTTTATATGAAATATTTGCTAAAAAATACGTTTGATCTTTAGTTTGATCTTTAGCAGTAGTTAACCATTTCAAATCGTTATCTGCAATTACATTAGCATAGTGTCCAGTAGCTATAATATCAAAATCATTAGCAAATTTATCATTAAAAGCACCAAATTTTATTAATCTATTACATAGCACATCTGGATTAGGAGTAAAGCCATTTATCAAACTATTCAAATGATATTCCATCACTTTAGACCAATATTCTTCATGTAAATTTACAATTTCTAAATTCAGATTTAGCTTATTAGCTATCCATTTACACATTTCGATATCCTCTTCCATGGAACAATCATATCCATCAAAATTTTCATTAGGTCCAATGACAATATAAAAAAGAGTAGGTTTATATCCTTGCTCTACTAATTGTAAAGCTGCAACAGAACTATCAACCCCACCAGAAATTAATAAAGCAATATTATTCATTTAGAAAACCTTGTTCCTTGATCACTTGCAATAATTTAGAAGAAATTTCTTCATTATCTTTTTTTGTATATCTTCTTTCAGTAAATACTTGAGCTAAATTTTCAAGTCCATTTTCATTAACTATTTCTTTGTATAAATCTAAATTTTCTTTATCTTCAAAGTATAAATCTATTGCATTTTTGTCATAATCTTGATATTTACCTTGATGAATGACAGCTTCTAGTGGCAATCTATCAGTAAGTGGAGGATTCTCATCAGGATAACCTATGGTTACAGCTATTACAGGTAAAACTAATTTTGGCAAATCAAAAAATTCTATATGTTCTCTAGCTGTATATAGTGGTGTACCTAGTATACATGTACCTAACCCATAAGATTCAGCAGCTATAATTGCATTTTGTGAAGCTAAAATAGTATCAGCGATAGCACTTAAAAGAAATAATAAATTGTCATAACCTGGATTAGCATTGCGATATTGGCACCATTTAGTAAATCTATTCAGATCTGCACAAAAAGTTAATAATACAGGTGCATCTAGAACCATTTCTTGATTAAAATGTAAAGGCATTAAAGCCTTTTTATCATCTTCATCAGTAGTAATAATGATACTATACAATTGCATATTACCATTAGTAGCTGCTCTAGTAGCTGCTTTTAATATATTTAATAAAATATCATCAGGAATTTTTTTGTTTTTATATTTTCTAATACTACGATGTTGAAATATTACTTCTAAAGCATTCATTTTTTTGAGATTAATTTTTATATTCTAATAATAAATATACTGGCAAATGATCACTATACCCTCCCATGAAATTATTACTCACATAAGTTCTCCATGGATAACCAGCGAAATTACCTTCAGTTTGTAATAAATAGGGCTCATTAAAAACATAAGCACCTTTATATTTAATATTATTTTTACTAGTAGCTATATTATATGAAATAATTATTTGATCTAGGAAACTCCATACATCATTATACGCATTAGAGCCCATACCTTTTTTTTCTTGTAGGAAATAATAAGGATTAAATAAATTAGTTTCTTTAGCTTCTTTGATAGTAGGTGCAGCCTTTAAAATTTTTAATATGCTAGAATTAGTAGGAGTGTCATTGAAATCACCCATAATAAAAATTTGAGCATTAGCATTAATGGCTAAAATAGAATCTACTGTAGCTCTGCATCTCTGAGCAGCAGCAGCTCTCATAGGAGCAGAACGTTTTTCACCACCTACACGACTTGGCCAGTGATTAACGATTATATAAACCGTGTCTGTATTAAAAAGTAACCCCTTTATTACTAATTGATTACGAGTTTTGAAATTAGGATTTTCTGGAATATACAAATTTTTAGCTTCAGCTTTTAAAAGTTTGAAATAATCTGATCTAAATAAAAAACCAACGTCTACTCCTCTACGATCTGGACCTTCTATCACTATTGGTATATATTTATACTTAGCTATTGGCTCTCTTTTAACTAAATCTTTCAAAACAGATATATTCTCTACCTCACTAACACCCATAAAAATAATACCCTTATCACCTACTTTTTGATTTAATTTATCTATGACAAAAGCAATATTATTTAATTTTTTATTATATTTTTCACTATTCCATTTTTTCAATCCATCAGGTAAAAATTCCTCATCATTTTTATGGGGATCATCAATAGTATCAAATAAATTTTCTAAATTATAAAAAGCTACACCAAATGTATAAGAATTATTTTGAGAAAAAATAAATGTAGCAAAAACGACTGTAAAAATGACAATACTAATAGGTTTTTTCATAAACATTCTAAAATTTTATTTATTGCAAAATTATGTAAAAAGACCGACGTAATAAAATAGAATTTTTTAATTTTTTTTCCATTCAAATCCATAAGCCCATCTACATAATATCAAAATTAATAGTATCCAAGAAAATAGACTAAAAACTATGCAAGCAAATAAATTATAAGATAACTTAAAAAATTTTACTGCAGATGAGTATAAAAAAGTCTCTGCTAATAGTTTTATAAATAACAATAAAATAACAAACTTAATATTAAAAATTAACATTACGGGGATTAATAATTGTATAAGTAATGTCAATACTGCCCAAAACCATGAAAAAAAATTTTTATAATATGGAGTTTTAGAAGACCATCGAGCTCTTTGATGCAAATATTCATTCAAATCATTTGGAGGCTTCGTAAATATTAATGATCCTGGCGATAAATTAACTTGAATAGCCGAATTACCAAATTTCTTTTTAATGAACTCTAAAAAATACATATCATCACCATGAAACGTTGGAGTTTCAACTTGTTCACAAAATTGCAAATAATCATTTTTTAGCAACATCATGCCAGCACCAGAAATCAAAAATGGTTTTTTAAAAAACATACTACCCCAGCCTACACTATTTAATAAAAGTAATTCCACTTGAAATATTTTAGAAATAAAACTAGAACTATTCAAATAAACAACAGGAAACGAAATCAATCTTTTTTTAACATCAAAATAAAAATTTTCACTAAATTTTTTATGCCAAACACAATCTGCATCGGTTATTAACGCTCTTTCAGTATTACTTGCTAAAAGTCCTTTTTTTATTGCTAATTTTTTGCCACATTCATCATCATCTAGCTTAATATATTTAATAAATCTATACTGCGAAAAATTATTTTGGATCACTTTCGAAATATTATCAGAGCTATGATCATCGACGATAAGAATTTTTGCAGGCAAATAAGATTGTACTAAAATAGAATTGATGCAAGAAATAATATTTTTAGCTTCATTTTTTACAGGTATGATTACGGTATAATCGACATTGATGGGGTATTTTTTGTTTTTCTTTAATACAAAAAATATTAATCCAAAAGTAATAAACAGTATGAAATAAATTACAAAAAGATAAAAAATCAAATACATATCAAAAAACAGTTATTGCAAAAATAGTAAAAATATTAGTAAAAATTATATTATTATTGTTTGGAAATATATTTGATTATATTTACAAATTTTAATTAATTTTGCAAAAAATTAATAAGCTATGAAACAATTAGTTGATAATCTAGTAGAATATTTATCTATGGGCAAACAAGAGCATTTAGCATTCCTTGATGGCCTCTTTTACCTGTTAAAACAAAAAAATGCAGATGTAGTAGACTACCAAGGACTCAAGGCACAAAGTGTTTCGCCGCAATGCCCCAAATGTGAGAGCATAAACATTATAAAAAATGGTCATCAACAAGGCCAGCAGCTCTATCAATGTAAAGAATGTGGCAAGAACTTCCGAGTAACTACCGGTACCTTTGTTTACAATCTGCATAAAAAAGAATTAATGCTGGACTACATTCTATGCATGCTAGAAGGCAAAAGTTTACGCCAATGTGCTAAGGAAATAGGAATAGATTTAACAACAAGTTTCGAATGGAGACATCGGATATTGACTGCATTGAGGAGCTTCGACGATAATGTGAACTTTTTTGGGATAATGGAACTCGAAGAGTTGCTAATGAAATATTCAGAAAAAGGTAGAAGATATAAAAGCAAAGAAGAA
>JAHDSP010000326.1 GCA_018432645.1 Bacteroidales bacterium
ACTTTTATATTGTACCATTGATTTAAATTTATTGTACAAGAAACCTCATAAGTTTTTGTAAAAGTATTATTAGTTACTTTATAAAATTCTAATTTGTTAGTTTCTATCCTAAACCAAATAAAATATCCATTGCCTCTATTTTCTGATATTGAATCAGAAGAGAAAAAATGAAGTCCAAAACGTTTATTTGTTACTGCATTTCCCAGTATTTTAGCATCAAATTCATACAAATATCTATTAGATAATTCTTGATTTAAAAATGTATTAATATGTGTATTATTAATGGTAGAATCTGTCTGTATTAAATAACCATTTTGTTGTATCCAATTACCTGTAATTATATTCCATCGATTATTTATAGAAGGAGCATCAAAATTATCTGCCAAAAAGCCCTTATTCTCATTAGCTCCCCAATCTATGCCATCATATTCTATCACTTGGTAATAAGCTTTTTGTATACCACTCATATCATCTGAATCATGAAAGCTAACTATGAAATCTTGTGTTTGCCAATTAGCTATAGAATCTATAAAAGTAATCGGCATTACAGTGTCACTAGGAGCTTGCTCACATTGATAAACTAGAGAAAAACCTTGACTATTAGTTATTGCATTAGAATGAAATTTTAATGTGAATGCTCCAGAGTTAGCCACTAAAGTACCTGGATTTGTAGATCCTGTAAAAGATCCTATCAATGGTGCAGCAGTGGAGTTACCATTATATAACCATAGATAATCATTACTATTTTCTAAATTAAATTGACTAAAATTAATTGTTATTGATTGACTATTAGGAGGTGCGATAGTATATGTATAATCTTCATTATCATAATAATTTCTAAGAGGTCCTCCCATATCGAATAAACTATCAATGCAAGGATTCACCGAACAAGTAGTAAAATGTTCACTAATATTATCCCAATAATCTGTATATCCATCATCATTACCTAATGCCCATATGCCCATACCAGCAAGATTTCTTTGATTTATTAAATCCATTCGTCGTCCCAAACTATATTTATCATCTATGAAGCATTGTCGCCATTCTGTTCCATTATTAAAAACATAAGCAGGCGTAAATGATGCTCTGTCCCAGACTTTATTTGACTGAGTATAATACCCCGTCGAGTTGTCTCTAACAAACTTGTAAGTGCGAGAAACGCAATTAGGCGGATTATTAACAGATGAAGGAATAGTATTAGATACTGTACCATATTCTCTACCATAATAAGGCAATGCAAGAATTAATTTATTGGCAGGACAGCCTTTATTTAAATAATAATTAACTGATTTAGCAAGAGTATAATTATATGAAGTTACGAAGTTATATAAAGGATCTGTAGGACCTGCAGTAGTACTGCCACCATAATAATAATCATATCCCATAATTATGAAATAATCCACTTTATCCTTCATAGCATTAATATCAAATATATCACTCCATTCTACTGCATTAATAGCTATTGTAACCTCAGAACCTGGTATACGTGTATGAAAAGTATCTGCTAGCTCATTCATAAAATTAGCAAATGCAGTTTTGTGTGTAGAGCTCATACCTTCGAAATCTATATTCACACCATGCGCTCCTCTATTTATTACAAATGTTACTATCTGATGCATAAAATTTCTCTGAGCAGTAATATTATTAAAAAAAGTAGTATGATTACTAAACAGTGTAGCACACAAGTGGACTTTAACACCTGCATTTAGTGCATCTGTAACAGACTGTATAGTGCTAAAACTGTGTGTAGACACGTAATTACCTGTATTATAATCTACCTCATATGCGAAATAAGCAAAATGACTTAAAAGATTCCAATCATAATTTGCTTGTAAACCATTCTGCCAATAAGGATGCCATCCATAAACTACTTTTGTTAAAGAACAATTACTTTTCGGTGTATGCTGAATATTAGCTCTATGAGTAGAATTATATTCTTGATAATCCTCTGCAGATAAGCCAGTAGAGTTATAATAATTTAACTCCTCCTCGTGAATTGATACCTGGCTGAATGATTCATTATTAATAGTAA
>JAHDSP010000110.1 GCA_018432645.1 Bacteroidales bacterium
ATTTGGTACTAAATTTACACAATCTTTAGGTATAGTATCTTGTGCTATTAATAAAAAATTAATATTAAAAAAAATTAGTAATATAATGCGAACTGTATTCATCTCATTCAATTCTTGAAAATATTTTTTTAAAATAGTTAATATGCCATAAAGCATGAAACAAAGATATTAAGGTCATTACAATACCTACCTGTACATGCCAATATAAAAATTCTAATCGCAATGCTGGCCATATACCATAATTAATTTGTATGATTAAAATAATTCCTAAAAAACCTGATATAATAAAACTAATCAGCAATAACACATTCCATATTCTTTTGTGCAATCTTTTGCTTATTAAATGATATTTAGTAAATAACCACGATAAAGAGTATAAAATCAAAGTGATTATACCAATTTCTAATAAATTATATGGTCTTTTTTTTAAATTTAAAGTTAATGAAGGAATAGCAAAGAAATGCTTTTGATAATTTATTATCTGTTTACTTATAATATTATCATGTGTGGCATTATTACTATTGTTTATCTCATTATTATAGTTTTTTTGATTTTTTTCTACTGTGTCTTTTATTACTTTATCATCGATTATTTCTGTATGTGACATCATAATTCCCAAATCACAAAAGCCATCTGCATTTTTATCTAGAAATTTACCACAGCTCCCAATACAATTGACCTTATCACATATAGGATCTTCATTTTGTGAAAATAAAAAATTATTACTCATTAAAAGGATTAATAAAGTAATGAATAAAGGGTTCATTTTTATAATTTTTTAAAATTTTTACAAAAATATTTAAAAAATATCAAATTAATTATTTTTATTATTAAATAAATTTTTTCGCTTATATTTGCTAATTATTTTTTATAGATATAATTTATAATATTTTTTATGAGTAAAACATTAGTAATACCACATCCAATAGAAATAACTGACAATCAAATTAAACAACTAAAAGATGAGCTCTCTCATTATGATGTAGCAGTAAAATATTATGCTGATGAGCCAACGAGTAAAGAGCAAATAATAGAGAGGATAAAGGATGCTAATTATTTGATGATAGCAGTCTTGCATCTGAATGCTGACATATTAAGCTATGCTAAAAATCTAGAATATATTTCTATCACTTTCACTGGATATGATCATGTAGATATAGAATATTGCAAGGCTCATAATATAAAAGTAAGTAATGCTGC
>JAHDSP010000088.1 GCA_018432645.1 Bacteroidales bacterium
TACCAATGTCTGCACAATGGGGACAAGCCTATGACCCAAATAGTGGTATAAGAAATTATGAAGTTTGTATAGGTACTATGCCTGGGCTTGATAACATTGTACCATGGACTAATGTGGGGACAAATAATTTCTATTCATTTAATCCTACTAGTTTAATAAATGAAAATTATTATTATCTGACAGTCAAATCTATTAATAATGCTGGTTTATCCATTAATACATTTAGTGATGGGTTTATTTATATTAATCCAAATATTATAAATGAGTTTGATTCACAAATAAATATTTATCCTAATCCAGCAACTGATTTTATTTATATTCAATTTGATAATAATATTAATAGTATTGCAATTTTTGATTTATTAGGCAATAAAATTAATACTCAGATGACTCGAGTTAATGATAATATTGTAATACCAATAAGCGAATTACAAACGGGTATTTATATTTTACAATTATATTTAGATAACAAAGTATATCATTATTTATGGGAGAAGTTATAGAATATATCGATACTCATTCTCATATTTATTTAGAAGATTTCGATAATGATAGATCAGAAGTGCTAGAGAGAGCTATTAAAAATAATGTAAATACTATTATTTTACCTGCTATTGATAGTAAAAGCTATGATGCTATGTGGCAATGCTATAATTTAAATACAAAGCTACAACGTATGATGATAGGAGTTCATCCAGAGAGTGTGAATGAAAATTATACTGAGGAGCTAATTTTTATAGAAAATGAATTAAAACATAATCTTAAATCTTATGTAGGAATAGGCGAGATAGGAATAGATTTATATTGGGATGACAGTTTTTTAGTAGAGCAAAAAATAGTTTTGCAGCAGCAATTGCAATGGTCTATAGATTATAATTTGCCTGTATGCATTCATCAACGTAATTCATTAAAGGAAATAATGGAAATTTTAGATGATTTCTCAGAAAATTTACGTGGAGTTTTCCATTGCTTCACTGGCTCTATTGATGAGGCAATACAAATAGTTGAACGAGGGTTTTATCTTGGGATAGGAGGTGTGATAACTTTTAAAAATAGTAAATTGCCTGAAACTATTAAAAAAATTGGTTTAGAAAATTTGGTTTTAGAAACTGATGCACCATATTTGACTCCTGTTCCATATAGAGGAAAAAGGAATGAAAGCTCATATATTCCCATTATAGCTAATAAAATTGCCGATATATTAAATGTGAATGTAGATATAGCATCTGCTAAAACTACAGAGAATGCTAAAAAATTATTTTCTTTGTAAAAAAAAATCATTAAATTATGGATAATAAAAGAAAAGTATTATTAATATATACAGGAGGTACTATAGGAATGGTATATGATCAAGAGTTAAAAACCTTAGTACCTATTAATTTTGATCAGTTAAATAATTATATTTCTTATTTAGATCGTATGCCCATAGATATCTCACATGTTTCATTTGAAACTCCAATAGACTCTTCCAATATTTTGCCAAAACACTGGATAGAATTAGCTGAAATTATTGAAAAAAATTATAATTTATTTGATGGTTTTGTCATCTTGCATGGCACAGATACTATGGCTTACACTGCATCTGCTCTCAGTTTTTTATTAGAAAATCTCAATAAACCAATTATCATGACAGGCTCTCAATTACCTTTGGATATGATAAGGACTGATGGCAGAGAAAACTTGATAGCTTCTTTAGAGATAGCTTCTGCATATGAGAATGATAAACCCATAGTCCCTGAGGTGGCCATTTATTTCGAGAATAAACTATTTAGAGGTAATAGAACATCAAAGTTTAATGCCGAAAATTTCGATGCTTTCTATAGTGGTAATTACCCTGTTTTAGCTCAAGTAGGAGTACATATTAGATATTATCCAGAATATATCAATAAGCCTAATAATAAACAACTAAAAGTATATAAAAATTTTGATAATTCTGTGGGTTTAGTAAAAATTTATCCAGGCATGCCTATAAAAAATCTGAGTGACATATTGTGTGATAATGATTTACAGATTATTATTTTAGAAACTTTCGGATCAGGGAATGCACCAACATATGATGATTTTTTACAAACTATAAAAACTGCAATCAAAAATGGTAAAATAATTTTAAATATTACTCAATGCAAAGCGGGTAGAGTAGAGCTGGGCAGATACGAAACTTCTCTTAGTTTGGAAAATATCGGAGTCATTTCTGGTAATGATATTACTACTGAGTCTGCTATTACTAAATCAATGTTTTTATTAGGTAATATTAAAGATAAAAACAAAATTAAAGAGCTACTACAAACTCCATTGCGTGGAGAAATGAGCAAAATTAACTAATGAATTACAATAAAAAATGCCACTATGAATGCTAGTATTTTAAAAAATAAAAATTTTTAAAGTAAGCCAATTTGAATTTGTAGGGAATATAACTACTTTTTTTTCATTCTCATTAATAAATTAGTTGTTAAAACCTTGTATACTATTAGAAAAATTTCTTAAATTTGAAAAATAATTTGAAAATTATTATGAAAATAAATTTATTTCTCTTATTTTTTAGTTTGATACTTCTATCTGGTTGTCAGCGAGTAGAAAAATTGTATTATCCTGATGGATCTTTAGCAGCTGAATATTCTATAAAGAAAGGATTAAAGCATGGTGTAGCATATAGATATGATAAAGCCGGGAATAAAATTGCCGAAATGAATTACTCTCAAAACATGCTAAATGGCGATTATAAAGAATATTATCCTAATGGTAGTATAAAATCTATTATTAAATATGAAAATAATAAAAAAAATGGTACAGCTATTTATTATGACATGTTGGGTAATATAATAGAAGAATTAACATATGAGAATGATACTTTGAATGGTATATATAGAGAATACTATTCTAATAATATGGTGAAAAAAGAAGGATATTATAAAAAGGGGAAGTTTGATGGTGAATGGCATTATTATAATGAAAATGGATTTCCAGTAGGTATCGGTCAGTTTGATAATGGAAATGGAGTGCTCACGACTTTTTATCCTTATTCTGATAATATACAATCTATTACTTACTTTGAGAATAATCAAAAAAATGGTATTGAAATTGTTTTGTCTATTGATGGAGATACTATCGAAAAAAATTATTATAAAAATGATGTAAAAATAAAATAAAAAGAGGCAACATTTTGTTGCCTCGGGGATAAATATTTTATTTTATCATAGAAAATCAATTTTTCAGTACAGTATAGTAATTGTTCCATGAAATTCCCTAAGAGTACCATTCCCATAATTTAGCCTTAGAATGTAGAAATAAGTTCCTTCGGGGTGATTATCGCCATCCCAATCACCTTGATAATTTTCACTTTCATAGATTTTCTTTCCCCATCGATTATAAATCTTAATTTCACTATTTGGGTAATATTCTAAATTACCAATTTGAAATTGATCATTAATGCCATCACCATTAGGTGTAATTACATTTGGAATAGTTATATCACAAGCTTCTACAGTTACTTTTGTACTATCAGTTAGGGTGTCGCAACCAATAATTTTTACTTGTATCATGTATACACCTGGAGACATATTAGATAGTGTTTGCATTGTAGATGTGTTACCAGTTGACCAAATGAAATTATATAAATTATTATAATTGGGTTGTTCGGCAGTTAAAATTCTAGCTTGATGAGCACACATAAATAATGTATCAGGTAATGGAGGGATCGGTTCTGGTATGATTCTTATATGTACTGTATCTTGAGCTGAACACATATCTGGAGTATCATAAAAAACATTTACACTGACATCATAAACACCAGGTTGAGTTAAATTTATTACTGGGGTATTTTCTCCTGTTGACCATTGATATGAAAAATCAGATGCATATGTAGCATCTAGAGTCACTGGACCTTCTGTTACACATTGATCTGGCCCTAAATCTACCATTGCATTAGGTATAAAGCTTACTATCATAGTATCACTGCCAGAGCAGCCTAATGTATGATCAATATTATAATTTGTCGCTGTAACTGAATACAGGCCACTCATTTCTACAAACAATAAAGAATCAGTCGTATTATTATTCCATAAATATTCATCATAGCCACCACCAGCATTCAAAATTAAAGGCATACCTTCGCAAATTGATGTATCTTCTCCTAAATCAATTACTGGATTTTCGATAACGTCAATAGTAAGTGGATATGAAGAAGTATAAGCACATCCATATTCATCATAGACAGTAATATATGTGTTATAAACTCCACTAGTATCAGGTTTAAAAATCGCAGTGCTATCATTAATGGGGTAGAAACTTTGTCCATCCCAATCAATAGAATCAATATCCACAGAATATTGCCAGCCAGCTACACCAGAATTACTAGACAAAGTTAGCATCCATTCAAAGACCCAACCATTATCCGCTGCCCATAAATCACAAATCTCTATGCTCCAAGTACCATTTAGTGGGCAACCTATTAGACCACTAAGAGGATTTTCTGGTATCAAATAATTAGTATGGTTTATTGTATCAGTAGCAGGGATAGGTGAGGGTCCTAACCCATCAACTACATTTAATGTACCTTGATAAGAATAATTAGAGACCTCTGACCAGCAATAGAGCCAAGGTGTGCCAGGAGCATTTTGTGGATTATTGGGATCGCAGCCTGATGAATAATCCCAAGCTTCTCCTAAAAAATTACCACCACTTTGATCGTATGAATCTAAAACAACACTTTGTCCATTAGGGCAAATGATTCTAAAAGATAAATCACCAGCAAAAGAATGCTCCATAGATATACATATAGACTCTATATCACTAGCTTGCTGTACTGTAGCACCTGGAGGGAACTGATCAAAAGTAACTGGTGTGCCATAGCATTGTGTAGGACAATTAGGTCCATCTGGTATAAAAGTTAAGACATCATATACTCCCTGTGCTGTTATAACATTACTAAATGGAGATAACTCAACTACATTACCACTTCCTATACCACCTGTGACTATTACTGAATCACCTTCACATAAATCAGGTACTGGATTTATACCTGTTATAGGATTATTACTTATGCGTACCTTATATCCAAAAGCTATTGTATTTGAGCAACCGACAGAATCTGTAATAGTAAGTGATAAATTATATCCTGATGGTATATTATAATGATGACTAACAACCGGTCCATATAATGTAGTACCATCGCCCATACTCCATGCAAAAGTAGTATTTGCTGGCGTTTGGTCATAAATGATGTGATTATCTGGAAAGGTGGAAGAGTCAGTTTTCACAGCTAAAGTGAGAGTATCATATGCACATAAATTAATATAATAATCAGGTGTAGGTAGTGGATTAGTTAATATACTATCTAGAACTGGTGTGATTCTTTGGCACATTTTAATACATCCAATAGCAGAGTTCCATCCAGCAGCATTACCAGCTCCATCAGCCTTGAATCTAACAGTTAATCTGCCTCCAGGATTATTTATAGTGGCTTGAACAGCAGAGTTTGTTGGTGTTAATGGATTTGCTTGTGAATACCTTATTAATACTGGTGAGCTTGTATTAGGACCATCATATATTATTAATGTATCACCAGCACCTAAATCCATAGATGCGAATTCTATTTTTATGTGATTATATGTGGGATCAGTAGAATAAAAAGTTATCCATCTATCTTGATTATTAGAGTAGTTGCCACCAGAACCTCCATCATCATAAAACCAATATCCACAAGCTTCTATTTCAGTATTATGTGTACTAGCATTTAAATTAATGGTTGGGTTTTGTCCAAAAGCTATTGCAGTGGATATTATTAATGAAAATAATATAAATAATTTTAATCTTTTCATAATGTATTAATTTTGTTTTCCTGCTTGATATTTATTCCATAGATATCTGCCAGGTTTTATATATAAATAATATGGTTCATTTTTTACTTTAATATATTGATAAGTATCAGGTTTTATCTCTATGCCGAGTGAAAAAATATCTAATAATTTATGATTTTTAATGGCTTCATCAAAATTTGGAATCTCTATTTCACTTACTTGCTCTCCACCTAATCTTTGTTTCACAACATTCTCATCCATTATCAATACAGCATTATCTATTACAAATTCATAATATCCTAGACTATCTGGATAATTTTTTTGCCAATAAATCAATTTATCTCTGCCAAAATGTTGCTCTAATCTAGAATCAAATTGTTGAGAATATGATGCAAGTGCAATCATATTTATAACTAAAAATAATAATAATTTTTTCATAATTTATAATTTAATGCAAATTTAAATAAAATTTTTTAAAAAATATAATAAATTAAAAAAAATTCTCTTAAAAAGGAGATTTAATGTAGTAAAATAAAATATCCATATTCATCTTTTGTAATATTATTCTCGGTAGTATAGCTAATCTTGTAATTATAAGCACCTTGGGGGCATATATCACCTCTATATCTACCATCCCATCTAAAGGCGGGATCATTAGTATAGAAAATAGTTTCTCCCCATTTATTAAAGATTCTAAATGAGAAGTTTTCTTTTTTTATACCATCAGCTATGATATGGAAATAATCATTGACTCCATCTGAATTATATGGAGTGAAAGCCGTAGGTACTACAACAAGTGGATAAACAGTGCAATCTTCGATTGTCATATTTACAGTAGCAGTGGCAGTGTCGCAACCTATTACCATTACTTCTATAGGATAAATTCCTACAGGTGGACGATAAACATAATATACGGGATCTTTTAACCCAATAGACCATTTGTAAGTATATAAATTGGGATTGTGAGGTTGCAATGCTGATAATTCGAAAATATCAGTATGGCATGCTGTAATCTCTTCTGGGAGATTTATTATAGGTGTAGGTAATAATTTTACATAAATAGTATCTGCATCGCCGCAGGCATTTGAATCACCATAATATACTTTAACCCAATATTCCCCTAAATTATTTACTTGAATAGAAGGAGTATTCGCTCCAGTAGACCAGATATAAGTAAATCCAGATCCTGGTTGAGAAGCATCTAATGTAACTGGACCTTCTGTAACACATAAATCTGGGCCTAAATCTACATAAGCATTAGGTACATACGTTATTTCAATAGTATCACTACTAGAGCATGATATTGATCCACTGCTATTATAATTTACAGCTGTCACAGAATAAATGCCAGCACTATCTATAGTTATGCTAGGAGTAGTAGAATAATTGCTCCAATAATATTCATCATAATCAGGTCCTGGAGTTAGTGTATATATAGTGCCGTCACATAATGTAGTGTCGTTACCTAAATCAACAAGAGGATTTGGTATTACATTTGAATTAACAGGTGTATTAGAACTATATACGCAACCATATTCGTCATAAGCTGTTACTAAAAAATTGTATGTGCCACTACTATCTGGTTTGAATAGAACAGTAGTATCATTAATAGTGTAAAAATAAGGCCCGCCCCAGTCGAGAGAGTCAACATCAACAGAATATTGCCAACCAGCTATACCAGAGTTACTAGATAATCTGAGCATCCACTCAAATACCCATCCATTATCAATACCA
>JAHDSP010000496.1 GCA_018432645.1 Bacteroidales bacterium
CCTTTATGTTTTAAATTAAAATTTCCATTAACATCAGTAGTAGTACCATTAATTAAAGAGCTATCTTTAGCTTGATACAAAGCGATGACAGCAAATTCAATAGGATTATGTGTAATAGAATCTATAACTTTACCTGTAATAGTAAATTCTGGCATTTCTCTTTGCATTGACCCTTCAGCAGAGCTCTGAGCATAAACATTATAGATAAATAGTAAAAGTACAGTATTGAATACAAATAATTTTTTCATATCAACCATATCAACATTTTTAGATTAGACAAGAATAATTAAAAAAACTTGTGTTATAAAAAAATATTTTTTTATGTAAAAAAAATATTTTATTTTTGTCATAAAAATTTAAAGTTATGGTAAATAAATTTATTAAAACATCGATAATATTAACAAAATTTAGTATTAAAAAGTATAAGGGCAAAAGAATATTATTTTTTTTAATGTTTATTTTTGCTTTTAGCAATAATATTATTTCTCAGGACATACAATTCTCTAGCAGTTATTTTCCTAATAGTCCAGATCTAAAAGAAGCAAAGAAAAATATCAGGATGGGTAACTCATTATTTATAAAAGGTGAAGGATATTATAATGAAGCATTAGATTATTACTTAAAAGCTAATTTATTTAATCCTGATAATGCTGAATTAAATTACAAAATTGGGGTATGTTATTTATACACTGCTGATAAGGATAAAGCTGTAGAACATTTAGAAAAGGCATATAGGTTGAAATCTGATGTTACAGAAGATATAACATATTACCTTGGTATGGCTTATCATCAAAATTTTGACTTTGATCAAGCAATAAATTTTTATAGGAAGTATCTTGACGTATTAAATCCACGTAATAAAGATAAATATTTAAATGAGATTAATAAAAAAATAGGAGAATGTAAAAATGGCAAAGAAATAGTAAAAGATACAGCTAAAGTAATAATAGATAATTTAGGTGAGACAGTGAATAGCATTTATCCAGACTATGCTCCTGTAATTAGTGCTGATGAATCAATGTTGATTTTTACAAGTAGACGCCCTACAAATATTGGTGAGTTACGAGATCCTATGACGGGGAAATTTTTTGAAGACATCTATATTGCTTATTTAGAAGAATGGGGTAAATGGTTATTAACACAACCTGGTGCTCCTTTAAATGATAAATACCATGATGCAGCAATCGGACTAAGTCCTGATGGACAGACTCTATATTTATATAAAGGTGATAATGGAGGTGATATTTATGTTTCATACTTAAAAGGTAAAAATTGGACAATACCAGAACCACTACCATCTCCTATAAATACAAAATATCACGAATCTAGTGCCTCTTTAGGACCAGACGGTAGAACTCTTTATTTCGTTTCTGATAGACCAGGAGGAATAGGTGGTAGAGATATTTGGTTTTCACGTAAAAATAATAGTGGTTATTGGTCTAGTCCTATAAACCTATCATATATTAATACTCCATATGATGAGAAAGGTGTATTTATTCACCCTGACGGAAAAACTTTATATTTCAGCTCTAAAGGACATAATACAATGGGGGGATATGATATTTTTCGTACTGTATATGATGGCAAAAAATGGTCTAAACCTGTAAATCTAGGTTATCCTATTAACACTCCTGATGATGATTTATATTTTGTTTTGTCAGCTTCTGGTGTACATGCTTATATTAGTTCTTCTAGGAAAGGTACATTAGGAGATCAAGATATTTTTATGATTACTTATATGATAGCTAAACCTGTAATGCCAAGTAGTGAAGCTAATTTTTTAGCATGGCGTAGTGAGCCAAGTATGTCTGTTAGTAGTAATTTATTGAGTTCTGAGAATTTACCATCTATGATTTTATGGAAAGGTAAAATTACTGATGAAAATGGTAATCCATTAGAGGCTCAAATAATACTTACAGATAATGAAACAGGTGAACAGCTAGCTGTTTTTACTTCTAATAGTGAAACAGGAAATTTCTTGGTCTCATTACCTAGTGGCAAAAATTATGGTATTGCAATAAAAAAAGATGGATTTCTATTTCATTCCGAAAATTTTAATATCCAAGAAAATGCACCATATGAGGAGCTGATGAAAGATATTAAACTAAAAAAAGTAGCTGCTGGAGCTGAAATAGTACTTAATAATATCTTCTTTGATTTCAATAAAGCTACACTAAGACCAGAATCTAAAACAGAATTAAAAAATGTTATTGAATTCTTACAACAAAATCCAAGTGTAACTATTGAAATATCTGGACATACTGATAATGTTGGCAGTTACGAGTATAATCAAAGCCTTTCTGAGAGACGTGCTAAAGCAGTTGTAGATTATTTAGTAGAACAAGGCATACCTTTATCTAAGCTCGTTTATAAAGGTTATTCTTTTTCTAAACCTATAGCATCCAATGATACAGAAGAGGGAAGACAACTAAATCGTCGTGTCGAATTTAAAATTTTATCAGCTGATGGCTCCTATGTATCACAAAGCACTACGCCTCCTGTTATTAATGAAACTAAAACAATAAAAGCTGAAATTAAACCTGTCGAAACTATACAATCTAAACAACCAATTATAAAAGAAGAACCTGTAAAAGAAAATATCTCACCCAGTACAGTACCACAAAAAAATTTTTATATTATTGGTGCTAGTGTGACAACCAATACTGAAGCTGAAAAGATAAAAAGCGAGTATGTAAAAAAAGGATATCCAGATGCTGTCATTTTACCAAGGGCAGATGGCAAAGGGTATAGAATAGCATATAAAAGTTTTCCTACAAAAGAAGAAGCTGCAAAAGAATTAGAAAGATTAAAAAAAGAAACTAATAGATCAGATCTTTGGATACTTCAACAATAAATTTATTAAAATTTTAAAAAATAAATATTTATGAAACACAAATTAATTTTAAGTTTAATATTAGTTTTTTTAGTAAGTATAGTTAATGCCCAAATTGTAAAAGTTGGTGAATCCCAAATAGCAGAGCAGATGTGTAATCAAGGAGTTATGCTGCTAGAGTCGGGCGATTTACAAGGTGCTATAACTAAATTTAATGATGCCATCCAATTAAAATCTGATTTTGCTAAAGCATATCATCATAGAGCTATGGCAAAATTAAAAATGGGACTATACGATGATGCTTTATTAGATATAAATAAAGCTTTAAGTATAGAAACTAACGAGATGTATTATTACAGCAAAGGTATGATTAAACATGAAAAAGGTGATTTGGATGGTGCGCTGTTAGATTATAATACAGCTATAAATACTGATCCGAATTTAGCTGAAGCATACTATTATAGAGCTTCACTACACTTCGATAAAGGAGATTATGCAAGTGCTATAGATGATTTAAAACTTGCAATTTCTAAAAAAGATAATTTCGCATATGCTTATAATGACCTTGGCAGTTGTTATCTGATGTTAGAAGATTATGACAATGCTATATACTACTATACAGAAGCTATCAAAGCAAATCCTAAATTTGTAATAGCATATAATAATTTAGGGATAAC
>JAHDSP010000559.1 GCA_018432645.1 Bacteroidales bacterium
ACGTAAGGTTTTACCTTCAAGCATCAGACGAATGTAATCCAACATTAATTCTTTTTTATGAAGGTAATAGACGAAGGTGCCAGTAGTTTCACGGAAGTTTTTACCACAATTTTTGCATTTATACATTTGCTGACCTTGCTGATGGCCATTTTTCTTGATATGAATGCTTTTGCAATGAGGGCATTGTGGAGAGACACTTTGAGCTTTTAGATGTTGATAATCTACAACGTCATTGCCTTGGAGTTTCATCTTATTGTAGAGATTATTGAGGAATTCTAAATTAAGTTGTTTACCTTGTGATAGGTGCTCTTGGAGGTTTGATACTATATCTTTCATATATGATAAATTTTTGTTGCAAATATAATATATTTTTAAAATATAAGCATATAAAAACTTAAAAAAATTTAAAACATTACATTTCCCCACCCTCATATTCCACCCTCCTGCCCCAATATCCCCTTTTGTTCTTCTATAATCTATATTTGCTTGCTTTACCCAAACAATTTTATTAATAAATAATTAAAAAAAAATCATTTATATTTGTAAAAAAATAAACAGATTATGAAAAAATTATTTATTCTTTTTTTGATTTTTTTACCATACTTATTATTTAGTCAATATGAAGTCTCTCAAGTAGAAGCTGATCAATGGGGACACTATGTAGTGAGTAAATATTTCCCCAAGGATATTGATTATGGTATTGTGAATGTTGAAATTTTATCAGAAAATGCTAATTTTACTTATTATTTATATAATATTAAGCCGACAGGATTTATATTAATTAGTGGTAATAAGTTATTACATCCTATAATTGGTTATTCTTGGGAGAGTGATTTTAATTATCCAATAGCCCAGCCTGCTGTTAAATCTTTTTTGAGCCAAATTTCTAAATATGTCGATAAATCTAATAAAATACATCCTTTATGGTTTAGTGATTATGCTAAAAATGCAGAAAAGCAATATCGTGCTGTTGCACCATTGTTATTTACTAAATGGGATCAGGGTTTTTATTATAATCAGTTTTGTCCTAAAGATCCTGCAGGTCCAGATGATAGATGTGTAACAGGTTGTGTAGCTACTGCTCTAGCTCAAGTGATTAATTATTTTCGTTGGCCTTTAGTTGGTGAGGGAGAATATACAGATATAGATACTACTTATGGTCATTTATATGTTAACTATGCAGAGCAGCATTATTCTTATAATCAGATGCCTATTGCAGCTAATAGAGAAAATCGTCAATTAGCAAAACTTATTTATCATATTGGTGTGGCTTGTGATATGTATTATGGTCCTGATGGTTCTGGTATGTATAATCACAAAGCTGCTTATGCTATGAAAAATTTTTTTCGTTATGATGATTCTACCAAATATTTATTTCGTGATGAATCAACCTTAGATTGGGATAGTTTGCTTCGTTCTTATTTAGATCAAAAAATTCCACTTTATTATGGTGGTTGGTCTGATACAGAGTATATAAGTGGTCATGCTTTTGTGTTAGATGGTTATCAGGACACTATGGTTTATCATATTAATTGGGGATGGGGTGGTGCTTACGATGGATATTTTAATATTAATAATCTCACACCTGCTGGAGCTGATTTCACTCATAAACATGAATTAATTATTAATATGTATCCTAAAGGTCAATATCCTGTATATTGCGATGGCACTGATACATTATTAACTCTAGATGGTACTATAGATGATGGTAGTGGTCCTTTATTCAATTATTTACCAAACTCTCATTGTAGTTGGTTGATTAAGCCTTTTGATTCTATTCAAAACATTAAACTTACTTTTCTTAAACTAGATTTGCCAGATACTAACGATATTATCAAAATATATGAAGGTGATGATAATACCGGAAATATAGTAGCTACTATTACTGGTACAAATATTCCAAATACTATTACTGTAAATGGTAAATCTGTTTTTATTGAATTCATTTCTAATGATAGTGTACAAGGAGATGGATTTTTATTATCTTATTCTACTACTCTTTATGATTTTTGTACACCAGGTATAGTTCAAATAGTTGCCGACAGTGGTGTAATAAATGATGGTAGTGGTATATATAATTATCATAATAATAGAACTTGTCTATGGCGTATAACTCCTGAAAATGCTGATAATTTATTACTTACTTTTAATTATTTCGATATAGATTCTACTGATTATTTAACTATTAAAAACTATGATGGCAGTGTCAATTTAGAGCTCAGAGGTAATAGCTTACCAGCTCCTATTAATATTTATAGTTTCCCTATTAATATTTTGTTTCGCTCTAGTAAAACTTATAATGCACAGGGTTTCGAATTGGTTTTTAAACCAGATATTAATTCTATTGCCTCATATAATGACGATTCATATATTTATCCTAATCCTTTTAATAATTTTTTAAATCTAAAAATTGATAATGATGCTCAATTATTTATATATTCTCCAGAGGGGCAATTAATTTATTCTCAATATTTTTATTCTGGTAATAATATTATAAATACTGCTAATTGGTCGGCTGGTATATATTTTGTAATTTTAGTAAATAATGACTTTGTTTTTAGTAAAAAAATTATAAAAATATATGAGTAGTTTAGACAATGTAATTTTAATAAGTGATAGGGTACTGATAAAACCTCTTACTGAAGACGAAAAAACTTCTAGTGGATTGATTTTGCCACCAGGTTATCATGAAAAAGAGATTGTAGCTTATGGATATATCGTCAAAGTAGGTCCAGGTTATCCACTGCCGAGTGAATCTTTTGAAGATGAATATTGGAAACGTGAAACTACTGATCAGGTGCGTTATCTCCCTCTGCAGGTGAAAGAGGGCGATCTAGCTGTATATTTACAAAAACAAGCTATAGATGTAGAAATTAATAATGAAGAATATAAAATCGTAAATCAAAATTCTATTCTATTAGTTCAAAGAGAAGATTTTTTATAATAATTCTTTGTTTTATATACTAAAAATTAAATTAAAAAAATTATTTTAATCTATCATTTATTATCTTTTATCAATGGATTTCTTGAATTTACTAAAAATATGTATTGTAATATTTTATATTTTATGAATAAATTTAATTTTTATTAAATAATTTTTCAAAATTTATTTTTTAAATTAAAAAAAATATTAATTTTGTTAAAAAACTATAAATGAGAAAGCTCTTATATCTTTTGCTCCTAGTAATTTTGATGTCCTGTACTAATTATTTAGTTACTAATAGGCAATCTACATCTAAAACTATTGCCATAGATAGTACTATTATTAATGATAGCAGTGTAGAAAATTGGATAAATAAATATAAAGTAGGACTAGATAGTTTAATGGAGGTTGTAATAGGATTTAATGAAGTAGCAATGGTAAAGAATGATCCAGAGGGTAATTTAGGTAATTTCGTTTGTGATTTATTATTAGATTTTGTGAATAGAAATTTAAAAGATTCTTTAAATGGTTATCCATGTATAGTTGTTATGAATAATGGTGGTTTTAGGTCTTTTTTACCTGCTGACGAGATTAGAGTAAAGGATGTATTTGCTGTTATGCCTTTTGATAATACATTGACCTTATTAAAAATTTCTGGTAAAGATTTACTAAATCTAGCTGAACAAATTGTAAAAAAAGGTGGTATGCCAATAGCTGGATTCCAAATATTAGCTAATGCTACTACTCTGAAGCAAACTTTTATTAATGGTGAAGAAATTTCTGAAAATCAATATTACTGGGTTGCTACATCTAATTATCTGGCTAATGGAGGGGACAATTTGACGGGATTATTAAATCCTATCAAGCGCATAGATACTCCTTTTCTCATTCGTGATATTATTATTGAGCATTATAAATTATTGACATCTCAAAATAAAGCAGCTTTTGCTAAAATAGATGGGAGGTTTATGTATGAATAATGACAGACGCGATTTCCTTAAATATTCTCTCGGCATAGGACTAGGTCTGCTGTTACCTAAAATTTCTAAATCCGCCGCAAATAATAATTTTTACGAAGAGCTTGGCATTCAAAAAGTTACTATTTTACATACTAATGATACTCATAGTCAGGTAGAGCCTTTACCAAAAAATCATTATAGATATCCTAATCAGGGTGGTTATAGTCGCAGAGCTTATCTGATAAATGATGTGTTACGTTCTAATAATAATGTATTAATCTTCGATACTGGCGATTTCTATCAAGGTACACCTTATTTCAATATTTATAAAGGAAAAATAGAAATAGAGTATATGAATAAAATGCACTATACTGCTATTACTTTAGGTAATCATGAATTTGATCTTGGTTTAGATACTTTAGCACAAAATCTATCTTTAGCTAATTTCGATGTTATTAGTTCTAATTATGATTTTGCTAATCATAATAAATTGTCAAAAATCGTCAATCCTTATAAAATTTATAAATTTAATAAAATAAAAATTGGTGTTTTTGGATTAGGAATAGACCCTAAAGGATTGATAGATCCGTATATTTGGGGCAATACTAAATATAAAGATCCTATGCATACTGCTGCCGAAATGACTTATCTTTTAAAAAAAGATTACAAGTGCGATTTGGTTATTTGTTTATCTCATTTAGGTTATAAAGGTGATAATGGCAAAATAGGTGATGTAGAAATAGCTAAATCTAGCTCTAATATTGATATTATTTTGGGTGGTCATAGCCACACTCTTCTACCTAAACCTATATCTATTTATAATAGAGATAATAAACCAGTGATAATAACTCAAAATGCCTACGCTGGAGTGCAAATGACACAACTAGACTGCTATTTTAACTCATCAGGTAATTTCTTATTCGCTGATAATAAAACTGAAAAAATTTTTTATAAAAAAGTGTAAAAAAATTTTTTAATTCAAAATATTTTATGCACTTTTGCTATTTGAAGTGAGGAATGTATATTAACTATTAATTAAAGTTTTAAAAATGAAGGAATTAGAGAAAAAAATTACTCAAAAAAACAAATCTAAGTTAGACTTATTATGGAATAATATTTTAGACTTTATTAAGGAAAATGTTAATTATCAAAATTTTGAAACATGGTTTCTGCCTCTTAAACCTTTAGCTTTTGAAGACAATACTCTTACTATAGAAGTGCCCTCATCCTTTTACTATGAATACATTGAGGCACATTTCATTGATGTTCTTAAAAGTGCTTTAAAAAATTTCGTAGGACCTAATGCAAAGCTATATTATCAAGTGGTTATTACTAAAGAAAATGATGATTCGTCTACTCTACAATGGCCTTCTAATGATAAGGTAGCTACTGCTAATCCTGATATTCACTTGCCTTTTAAATCTGAAAATGCTAATGATGATAAAACTACTCATTTACCAAATCCTTTTCTAATCCCGGGTATTAGAACTTATTCTATTGATAGTAATTTGATAGAAATGTTGGACTTTGACAATTTTGTAGAAGGTGAATGTAATAGGTTAGCTAGAGGTGTAGGGTTAAGTATTGCTTATAATCCTGGTCTTACTACTTTTAACCCTTTTTTCCTCTATAGTGCTACTGGCCTTGGCAAAACTCATCTCGTGAATGCTATCGGCTTAGAAACTCGAAAAAAATTCTCTAATAAAGTTATTCTTTACATGAATACTGCTGAGTTTCTTAACCAGTTTATCAAAGTCGTTAAATCTGATAATATTGCTGATTTTATTCAAATATATCAATCTGTAGATTTATTGATAATGGATGATATTCATCATTTAGCAAATAAACCTAAAACCCAAGAAGTTTTTTTCCAAATTTTCAATTCTTTGCATCAACAAGGTAAACAAATAATTTTAACTTCTGATAAAGCTCCTATCGAGCTAGATGGTATTGAAGAAAGACTCTTGAGCAGATTCAAATGGGGACTTACTGCAGAGCTCACTAAACCCGACTATGACACTAGACAAGCCATTATTAGAAAAAAAATTCAAAAAGATGGCATCCAATTGTCCGATGAAATCATAGATTATATTGCAAAAAAAGTAAAGGATAGCGTTAGAGAGATCGAGGGTGTGCTAATTGCCATCATAGCTCATTCTACTTTTGTGAAAAAAGATCTTGACATTTCTGATGTGCAAAGTTTAATAGATCAATATATCAAATGTAATCAAAAAGACATTACTTATGATATGATCAAGCATATAGTGAGCGATTATTTCTCTATATCTATAGAAGATTTAGAGTGTGAAACGCGTAAACAACAAATCGTTATTGCAAGACATATGGCTATGTATATGGCTTTCAAATATTCTAAACTTTCTCTTACCGAGATTGGTAAACTTACAGGTAATCGTAAGCATTCTTCAGTGGCTTATGCTATTAAAAATGTTAGTAATCTTATAGAAGTTGATAAAAATTTTAGGATGCAATACGAGGAAATTAAAAAGAAAATCATTAGATAATTAGTATCATATCACCATTCAAGAAATAAATTTATTGAATTAAACGCTTATACTAAATTCAAGTTATTACTGATATTTTCATAATAATTTGTTGTTAATTAAATGCTTAATTCAATTTATTTATTTTTAATATTTTTTAATATTTTAAAAAAAATAATATACTTTTGTAATATAAATAAGTAATTAATTGAATATTTAATTTATTTTAATTATTTATAAATATATTGTATGTAAATTATAAAAAAATACATATGAAAAAGTTAATATTTTTTTTGTTATTGATAATGCCAGTGATAGCACAGAGTCAGCAAAGTGAATATAATAAAGATTTATATTGCTACGAGCTACAGGTGGATGGATTAAATGATTGGGGCAAAGGAGATTATTTAGTTAGATCCTTGGAAAAGATGAATTTGATAATATTTGGGGCATTTGCCATAGAAAGCCAGCAGGTATATATACTGCTAAAAGACAAGAGTCAGATGTCAAATATCAGTAATTATATAGATAATGCTCTAAATGGCTATAAGCTTATAGGCTATAAAGAGGATGCTTTGACAGATGATTTATTTTTAAAGATATATGAGCTTAGAAATGGAGTAGGAGAGGGCGATATAGGGCATAAGGAGCCGACATACATTCAACTAGGGCCAAACAATGAGCTATCAATTAAATTATATGATAGAGCTAAAATGATATGGTCTCAAAAATATAAAAATGAGCAAAAGATAAATGGCAAAATAGATTTTGCTAATAAAGGAAGGCTAAATGAATATTATAGAGCAATATTTGAATTAGATAAGCAAGTAGAAGCACAAATGTTAGATGAAATACATAATGCTTTAAAGGAAAGTGAGAAAATAACTGATGTAAATAGATGTGGAGATATGTGCTTCGAGATATATTCATATGAGGAGATATATCCTGAGTATGTAGAGGATATAATATTGCCATATGGAGTTAATATAAGTGAAAGAAGTCTAACAGAGGAAAAATAATTTTATGAGAAATATTTATAAATTTTTGTTATTTATTTTCTTAAATGCAATTGTAATTATAGCAAATGCACAGAGTACTTGTGCTACAGCCATTA
>JAHDSP010000460.1 GCA_018432645.1 Bacteroidales bacterium
TATTAAAAAAAATATTATTTTTGTATAAAATAAAAAAAGGAGAAAAATAAAAATGGAAGCAAACTACACTATTCAAATAAAGAATGTGTTAAAAAAAGCTACAGAAGAAGCTATAAAATCTGGTTTCCCATTTATAGATGATGTACATTTATTTTTAGGATTAATGATGGAGCCTAAAAATGATGCTACAGAGATAATGAGAAAATTTAATGTAGACCCTACAGATGCTAGATTACATTTCTATGATATAATACAATCACAAAAAAGTGAAGGTCAACTATTTAATTTTGATGGCATTATAGGTGATATTAATTACTTAAATGAAATACCATTCGAATCTAAAGCAGAGCAAATTTTAAAAATTTCATATTTAGAAGCAAGAGCACTTGGTGCTGAAAGAGCAGACACAGAGCATCTATTATTATCATTCCTAAAATATAAAGACAACATTGTAGGAGATTACTTGAAACAACAAGGTATGAACTATAATGAAGTAAAACAATACATTACTTCAAACTTAAAAAATAAAAGTGATGAGAGTACTGATTTTTCATTTAGGTTAGAAGATGATGATGACGAAGAAGATAATGAAGACGAATTATATGGTGGTACCTCAAGACGTTTCGCTCAAACAGGAAAAGAACAAAGATCTAAAACACCAGTATTAGATAGCTTTGGTAGAGATCTGACACAAATGGCTATAGATAATAAATTAGATCCTATCATTGGTAGAGAAAAAGAAATGGAAAGAGTAGTACAAATTCTTAGCCGTAGAAAAAAGAATAACCCTGTATTAATAGGTGAACCTGGTGTAGGGAAAAGTGCAATCGTAGAAGGATTGGCTATTCGTATAGCTCAGAAAAAAATTCCCCGTACTCTGTATAATAAACGTGTGGTAGCCTTGGATTTAGCTGCTTTAGTAGCAGGTACTAAATATAGAGGACAATTTGAAGAAAGAGTAAAAGCACTGCTTAATGAATTAGAAAAAAATCCAGATGTAATATTATTTATAGATGAATTGCATACCATAGTAGGCGCTGGAAGTGCATCAGGATCAATGGATGCCTCTAATATGTTTAAACCAGCTCTAGCTAGGGGCGATATACAATGTATCGGGGCTACAACATTAGATGAATATAGACAATATATAGAAAAAGATGGTGCTCTAGAACGTAGATTTCAAAAAATATTAGTAGATCCTACCAATCCAGAAGAAACTGTAGAAATATTACATAAAATTAAAGAAAGATATGAAGATCATCATTTAGTAAAATATGATGATAAAGCTTTAGAAGCATGTGTATCCTTAACTGATAGATATATGACAGATAGAGCTTTACCAGATAAAGCTATTGACGTCATGGATGAGGCTGGTGCTAGAGTACATATTAAAAATATTAAAGTACCTGATAGTATTTTAAAAATTGAAAAAAGTATAGAAGAAGCTCAACAAAATAAACTAAAAGCAATATCACAACAAAAATATGAAATAGCAGCTAAATTTAGAGATCAAGAAAAAGAATTACAAAAAATCTTAGAGGACGAGAGATTGAAATGGGAGCAAGAAGCTGCTCAACATAGAGAGATAGTTAATGAAGATCATATAGCAGAAGTAATAGCTATGATGACAGGTATACCTGTGGCAAGAATAGCTCAAAGTGAAAGCGAACGTTTGATATCTATGGCTGATGAACTTAAAAAAGTAGTCATAGGACAAGATGAAGCTATAGATAACATTGTTAAAGCTATTAGACGTAATAGAGCTGGACTTAAAGATCCTAATAAACCAATAGGTTCATTCTTTTTCCTAGGTCCTACTGGAGTTGGTAAAACTTATACTGCAAAAATGTTGTCTAAATATTTATTCGACTCCGAAGATGCCTTAGTGAGAATAGATATGAGTGAATATATGGAGAAATTTAGTGTTTCTAGATTGATAGGAGCTCCTCCAGGATACGTTGGCTATGAAGAAGGTGGGCAATTAACTGAAAAAATAAGAAGGAAACCCTATAGCGTAGTATTACTTGATGAAATCGAAAAAGCACATCCTGATGTTTTCAATCTGCTATTACAAGTCTTTGATGAAGGCCATCTAACAGATAGCATGGGCAGAAGAGTAGACTTTAAAAATACATTAATTATAATGACTTCAAATATTGGCACTCGCCAATTAAGAGATTTTGGTAAAGGTATAGGCTTTAGCCCAACAAATAAAACTATTGATGATGATTACTCAAAAAGTGTATTAGAAAATGCACTAAAAAAAGCTTTCTCTCCAGAATTTCTAAATAGAATAGATGAAGTAGTAATATTTAAAAATTTGCAAAAAGAAGATATCTACAAAATTATAGATATAGAACTAAAAGGTTTAGTAGAGAGATTAAAAAATATGAAAATCGGATTTGAAATAACAAATGTTGCTAAAGATTTTATTATAGAAAGAGGCTGGGATCCTGCATTTGGAGCTAGACCTTTGAACAGAGCAATACAAAAATATATAGAAGATCCATTAGCAGAGGAAATAATAAAAAGGACTCTATCTGAAAATGATAAAGTAATATTTGACTATAAAGAGAATGCTATCCAATTAGAAGTAAAGATAGAACATAATGCCAATGATTTAGTGGCAAAGTCAAGTGATAATCAAGATAGCAAATAACATAAACAGAACACTTCTGTATTCTGTTTATGTTATTATTTTTATGTTTAACTTTTCATGTTAAATATTTTTATTAATTTTGTAAAAAATAAAAATTATGGAGTATACAGCTGAAAACATAGAAAAAATGCTGACTTTAACCAAAGAAGGTAAGCGTGAATTTCTCGATAATCTTTATCAATTTCTCAATGAGAATAAATTAACAGCTTTAAATTATCAAAGAATAAAGATTTTATCAACTGCTCCTATTTGTCCCAGATGTGATTGCGAATATGTAACTAAAGCTGGTATAAGTGATGGCAGACAAGTCTATAAATGCAAAAAATGTGGCTATAGATTTAGAGAAACTGCTAAATCACTTGTCTATTATTCTCATAAATACTATCTTTTAGTGGAATATATAAAATGCATGTTAGAAGGTAAAAGCCTCCGA
>JAHDSP010000082.1 GCA_018432645.1 Bacteroidales bacterium
CACAGCTCTAAAGGTAAAAGAAGCCATCCAATTTGAATTAAATAAACGTAACCTTGACATTGACTTTGATGTAGCATCAAATCCAGAATTTTTAAAAGAAGGTGATGCAATAAATGATTTCATGAAACCTGATCGTATAGTTATAGGTGTAGAGTCAGATCGAGCACAAGAAATTTTTCAAAGATTATATAAACCTTTTACTCTAAATGGTCATCCAATAATTTTCATGGATATACCATCAGCAGAAATGACAAAATATGCTGCAAATGCTATGCTAGCGACACGTATTAGTTTTATGAATGATATAGCTAATCTATGCGAAATTTTAGGTGCAGATGTTAATATGGTGAGACTAGGTATAGGTTCAGATCCCAGAATAGGTAGTAAATTTCTCTATCCAGGAATTGGATACGGTGGCAGTTGCTTCCCAAAAGATGTAAAAGCACTTATTAAAGCTGGTGAAGAAAATAATTATCCTCTACGCCTCTTGCAAGCTGTAGAAAATATTAATGAAGATCAAAAGAGTATATTAGTTGATAAATTACTAAAATTTTATAATGGTGATATCTCTGGTAAAAAAATTGCACTTTGGGGATTATCATTTAAACCCAATACTGATGATATGAGAGAAGCACCATCATTAGTAATTATTGATAAATTATTAAAAAATAATGCACAAGTAAGTGCTTATGATCCTGCTAGCACGGAAGAAACAAAAAGAAGAATAGGTGATGTCATTAATTATGCAAGTGATATGTACCAAGCAGTGGAAGATGCTGATGCTCTAATATTAGTAACAGAATGGTCAGAATTCAGATTACCAGATTGGTTTTTAATAAAGCATTTGATGAAAACACCTTTAGTATTAGACGGTAGAAATATCTATGATGCTAGTGAAATGAAAGAAATGGGGTTTTATTATTATTGTATTGGAGTGAAAACTGATTGATAGAGAAATGAAAAGTTGAAATTTAATTTTAAAGACTCTTCAATAATTATAAAATATTAAAAATGATACATAAAAGAATTTTAGTTACAGGAGGTGC
>JAHDSP010000430.1 GCA_018432645.1 Bacteroidales bacterium
AAAATAGAAAAAATATTAAGGAATAAAGTATCTACAAGTAGCACGATCTTGGGAGAAGATAAGAAAGAATTTAAGAAATTTAGGTCGAAGAATTTAAAGAGTAAGGCAGTAAAACGAGAACTAGTGAAAGATCAGAATGATGCATACAACATAAATACAGTGAGGCAGCATACAGTAAGGTTTGCGAAGTGGATAGACAAGAAGTTCAGAGGAGTAGCTACTAAATATTTACAGAGTTACATAATGTGGTATATAGTGAAGCACAAGTATTTATTGAATAAATTAATAGAGGATGTGGGGAGGATGTTGAATTTAGCTGCGTCAGATAGGCGTGCATGGTATGAATACATAAAGCTTAGAAATAAACCAATAGAAAACCTAACATAAAAAATAAAATCCTTTCCCCCACCCCTTCATTTTTACCCCATATTTCCCCATTAAAAATTTTTATTCTATCTTTGTATAAATTCTTTTTAGATAAATGTTGCAACATTTAGATATTCAAAATTACCTCCTTATAGATTCATTATCTTTAAATTTTAATAGCGGATTTACTACTATCACTGGTGAAACTGGCTCTGGCAAAAGTATCCTCCTAGGTGCTATTCAGTTATTATTAGGTGATAGAGCTGATAATAATGCTTTGTTAGACAAATCTAAAAAGTGTGTCATTGAGGGAACTTTTGATATTAAAAATTTAGATTTAAAAAATTTTTTTATTAATAATGATTTAGACTATGACGATATTCTCATAATACGTAGAGAAATTTATTTCAATACACGTTCAAGAGCATTCATCAATGATACACCAGTAAATCTGAATATTCTGAAAAATTTAGGAGAGCAATTAATTAATATTCATTCTCAGTTTGATACTTTGCTATTAGGTACTCAAAAGTTTCAATATGCTCTGTTGGATTCTTTTGCTAAAACTAATTATCTTTTTGATACTTATAATAAATTGTTTAGTAGTTATACTAGCATTAAACGAGAGATTGAGTTAGATAAAGAAAATATTAGGCAGTTAATGCTCGAGAATGATTATAAACATTTTCAGTGGGAAGAGTTGAAAAATGCTGATATAAAAGAGAATGAGTATGAAGAATTATCTCAAAAATTCGAATTATTATCTCATGGTGAGCAAACTCTACACACTATCCGAGAGGTTACAGCTCTATTATATGAGCATGAACCCAATATTTATAGTAATATTAGTCAAGTTATCCAAAAATTGAAGAATATTGAAAGTTATTTACCTAAAGCACACGAATATTTAAGCACCTTAGAAAATATTGAAATTGAAATTAAAGAAATGGCTATTTCTTTAAGTGAGCAAGCAGAATCTATGGATTTTTCTGCCGATGAACTACAGCGTATAGAAAATAGACTAGATCTGTTACAAAAATTAATGTTTAAGCATCATGTATCAACAACTGATGAACTTCTTAATTTACAAGATAATTTAAAAGATGAAATCAATAGTATTGATGATTTAGCCGAAAAAATTGCTATTAAAGAAGCTGATTTATCTAATATGGCATCTGAACTTAATAAATTAGGAGAAAGATTATTTAATGTTAGGCAAAGTCATATCCCATTATTAGAAGATAAAGTAAAAAATTTATTATCTAGGCTGGGCATGCAAGAAAGTGATTTTGTTGTTCAGCTAGATTTTATCAATGATTTTACCAACTATGGTATGGATAAATTATTGCTAAAATTTTCTGCTAATAAAGGTATAGCTCCTGAACCAATTGAAAAAGTTGCTAGTGGTGGAGAGCTGAGTAGATTAATGTTAGTTTTGAAATCTATCATTGCTGCACAAAACTATTTACCTACTTTAATCTTTGATGAAATCGATATGGGCGTATCTGGCAATATAGCAGCTCAGATGGCAGAACTGCTTTCTGAAATGTCTATGCACCATCAAGTGATAGTTATTACTCATTTACCTCAAATAGCTGCAAAAGCTAAATATCATATCTTTGTAGAGAAAAAAACTGATAAATCTACTACTCGAAGCGCATTTAGATATCTCTCTAATGAAGAACGTGTAATGTCTATAGCTTCTATGCTTAGTAGTGAAAATATTTTAGATACAGCCATAGATACTGCTAAACAATTACTTAATCAATCTTAATTGTTGTAATTTCTTATTTCTAATTTTAAATATGAATATATACAGAATTAAAAACAATGAAAATATTCTTGTAATATCTTATGCCTCTAAAGAGAAATTATATAGAATTTATTTTAATGATAATAAAATTGACGAAGTCTCTAAAAATGACTTAAAAAATAATGTTGAGTATATTCTAGATAATAATAAAATCACTATAAGTTTAAATAATAGGTTTTCTAATAAACCTTTTATTGTTTTTAATGAAAAAATGTATTCTGGTGAACAAGAAGTTATGAATAGGCATAGAGCAAATTTAATTATTTTTACTCTATGGTTACTTTTGGAAATAATCGGGGTAGTGTGGAATTATACTAAATCTAGTACTATTTCATTCTATCTATTGTTTATTTTTATTACATGCATTTTAGGTATTTTAATTTCTCTTTATTTATTTAAACATGTGAATTATAAAATTTATTTATTTATCCCTTTGATATTTTTAATACAAATTATAGCAAATATAATTATTAATGATGTCTTAACGTTATTAGATTTGATTTTCATAAGTATATTTCTTTATAGTTTATGGGAGTTTTTGTTTGTCAAAAAAGTTAATAAATTTGTAATAAAAAAATCATAAATTTATGGCAGAAAGATATTGTTTGGAATGTGGAGAGCCTATAGTTGGTCGTTCAGATAAGAAATTTTGTGATGATCAATGTCGTAATGCATATAATAATAGACTAAATAGAGATCATATAAATGTATATAGAAATATTAACAACCAATTAAGACAAAATAGAAGGATTTTAGAAGAGCTTAATAAAACTGGGAAAACTAAAGTTAAAATTGAAAAAATGAGAAAAAAAGGGTTTGACTTTAAATATCATACTCATATTTTACAAACCAATAAAGGGTCTATTTATTATTTTTGCTATGATATGGGATATTTATTAATAGATAATGAATATGCCTTGCTAGTATATGATACAGAGCTCAAAGAAAAAGAAAAAGACAAAGAAAAAGAAAATAAATAGTTATATTTATGATTAACAACAAAGATTTAATAAAAATAATATCTTTGTTTAAAGTTTAATGAAATACTGATCAACTATTGCGTCAATTTTTTTTCTAAAAAATAGCAAAAAGCATGACCTATAGTGATGTGGGCTTCTTGTATATGAGGTGTGAAATCTGTCGGTATACCGAGCCAGATATCGACAATGTTTTTTATTTTACCACCATTTTTACCAGTCCATGCTGATGTTAGCAAACCAATTTTATTAGCAATATTTATAGCATTCATTACATTAGCAGAATTGCCAGATGTAGAGATACCTATCAATATGTCGTCAGCTTTAGCTAGAGCTTTGAGTTCACGAGAAAACAAATTATCATAGGAATAGTCATTTGCTACAGCTGTAGTATATGAAAAATTAGTTCCTAAAGCAATTGCTGCTATAGGTTGTCTATCTTGCAGAAATCTCCCTGTAAGCTCTGCGGCGATATGTTGAGCATCTGCTGCACTACCTCCATTGCCACAAAAAAAGATTTTACCCCCATTAACGATACAATTTACAGATTTATTGACTAATTTTTCAAAATTTTCTAAAAAAATTTCATCTGATAAAATAGCTTCTTTTACTGCTATGCTATTTCTAATATATTTAATAAGGTCTTCCATATTTTAAAATGTAATTATCAGAATATTCATTACAAAAATACAAAATAAATAATAGGTAAGTAAAAATTTAATAATTTAATTAATAACTAAATTATTAATGTTTCATTCACGGTAATAGCTATATTTCTTAAGAGTATAATTGATTTTAAATAAATTTCTAATTTACTTTTCTTTGTCAACTACACAAAGAAAAGTAACAATAGAAAAGTCTCCGCTCATGCTAACACCCCTGTCTCTACGAGACATCCCCTCTATTAGAGGGGAATACAGTGCGATTCCCCTTCTCCGAAGGGGTGTCAGGCAAAGCCTGACAGGGTAGTTATAAACTACGCAATCACCTCTTGGGGTTTACAAACTCGCAAGCTAAAGCTTGCTCAAACAGTGTAAACCCTTCTTCCCAACACGGCTTGCTTGTTTTATGGCAAATCATTTCCCAATGCGGTTTTACTAGAGCTTACTAATTATTGTAAAGGTATTCTGTTAATATAAACAGTTAGAAAAAAACTTTATTATCTAAACGACTATCTCAATTTAATATTATGTGTCAGTTTAGAAATTTACATCAAATCCAAACACACACCTTATCACCCATCACTTATCACTTATCACCTATCTCCCCGTCTCCTCGTCTCCCAATCTCATCCCTCTAGTCTCAATAATTCTTTAAGTTCATCATTCCTCAGGTTTCCTATCCAATTCTCACCAATATTTACTGTAAGGTTAGCTAATTCTTTTTTATTATTTATCAAGATATCAATTTTTTCTTCTATTGTTCCTTTATTGATTAATCTATATACCATTACATTCTTTTTTTGTCCAATTCTAAAAGCTCTATCTGTAGCTTGAGCTTCTACAGCAGGATTCCACCACAGATCATAGTGTATTACGTGATTAGCTGCTGTTAGATTGAGTCCCAGTCCACCGGCTTTAAGAGATAAAATAAAAACTTGCGGGTAACTATTTTGAAATTTCCAAATCATATCATCACGTTGTGCACGTGAGCAACCACCATGTAAATATAATGGCTCTTGATCAAATTTATCTCTAATGAATTCTACTAGCAAATCTCCCATTTCTTTAAATTGAGTAAATATCAAAACTTTTTCTCCACTCTCGATAATATTTTCCACTATGTCTAGCAAAAGCATTGCTTTACCTGATTTAGAATAATGTTTAGATCCTTGTTTGAGAAATTGATATGGATGATTAGATATTTGTTTAAGGTCTAAAATTAGTTTTAGAATAAATACATCTCTATTTTCTTCTATAGAAGCTTCTAATTTAGCTAAAGATGTTTGTACTACACTTTCATAGAGAGCAGTTTGAGTTTTAGTCATATTAGCATAATAATTGTTTTCTATCTTATCAGGTAAATCAGAAATAATAGATTTATCAGTTTTCAGTCTTCTCAAAATGAATGGTGATGTAATGCGTCTAAACCTTTCTATACATTCCATATCATGTTTGTAATGTATCGGTTTCACATATTCATCTCTGAATTCATAATATGGCGGTAGATAGCCAGTATTGATAAAATCAAAGATACTCCAATATTCTGTTAAGCGATTCTCTACAGGAGTTCCAGTCATAGCTATATGTATGTCTGCTTTTAGTAGTTTGATATATTTAGTTTGCTTAGATGACACAGTTTTGATATTTTGAGCTTCGTCGAGAATCAAAAATTGCCAAGTCATTTCTAGGAATGTGTCTAAGTCATTACGAATAATACCATATGAAGTGATAATGACATCATAATTACTAAAATCTTTTTTCCGTTTATTACCGTAATAGGAATAATATTTTAATGTAGGAGCAAATTTTGAAAGTTCTTGTTCCCAATTAGAAATTAATGATGTGGGGACGACGACAAGAGCTTGCTCGAGCAATCCTATTTCTTGATAATGCAAAAGTAGTGTAATCACTTGTATTGTTTTGCCCAGTCCCATATCATCAGCTATTAAACTGCCAAATCCTAATCTTGAATTTTTTACTAACCATTGATAACCTCTCACTTGATATGGTCTAAGTGTAGCATTCAGAGCTTGTGGAATAGGTATGTCTTTTACAGATAACATTTTTTGCAAGCGATCTTGTATCTCTGGATCTATATGTATTTGATTCCCTAAGCTCTCGCCCTCCATTGCTACCGCTGGTATGAAGATTTTACCATATTTTTGTAAATCTTCATAATTCTTTTTTAGAGATTTTATCTCAGATTCTTTTAGAAAAATATATTTATCTCTTAGTTTTACAAAACCATTCAGATTACCTACTAGTTCAAAAAATTCTTCTGCATCTATTCGCTCCTCACCGATGCACACATCCCATTGAAATTTCAAAAGAGCTTCTCTTGTAAGTAAATCATCAGATTTGAGCTCAGGGAAACCAGTAACTCGCACAGCTAAATATGGATGTACAAGATCTCGTAATTCTTTAGGTAGCAAGACTTTGACACCCAACATTCTGATTAATGGGATAATGTTATTTAATATTTCTGGGAAATCATCGAAAGGCAACCATACTATTGTCCGAGATGTATCTGACAATAAATCATTGATTTGTGGCAAATAATTAGCTATTAAGCTGAGATCTTTTAGTATTTCTAATTTTATATTATCATATTTCCAATTTTCTAAAACATCTCTGAGCTGTATATCCATCGCATCCTCTTTCTCATTATCTGAGATGAGTATAGATAATCTGAAGCCTGGCTCAAACTCTCGCTCAGGCAGGTCAATTTTTAGTAATGGTATAAATCTGCGTGTATGTATATCAAAAATACTTAACCACTGATGTATGCTCTGAGGTATTTCTCTAGTGGTGAATAAATCAAAATTATCAGATACACCATAAATGAAAAGTTCTTTGATGCCATAATATAGCTCTTGACTATCCCATTCTTTTGAGAATTGTTTCTCTTCGTATGATTTCTCATAAAAATAATTGATAAATATAGAACACAGAAAATTTAACTCTTGCTCTTGATCTTTTAGATATTTTTTCTGATAATTAATTTGTTTTTTTATAATATCTAAACTTAAAAATTGACTTAATTCATCAAATATATTTTTAACAGATTCTTCTATAATTGCAGGGACATATTGCAGTACATATTGATCATTACTATGTTTTGAAATTTTAGGTAAATATAATTTTTTAATTATTAGCTGTAATGAAAAAAGATAAATTTTATAAATTAATAACCATGAATCATTAAGTAGAGATAAATGTTTGTCTTGTATAAATTGGAAATAATCTATTAAATCTTCTATACTGATAAGTGTTTTATGATCTTTATATACAAGCTCTACATTTATTTTTAATGTTTTATCATTTATCAAAAAATTAATATCACTATCTATAACTAATGGTAATATATTGAAATTTTTTACTTTGTCATTATTAATAAATTTTTTTTCTACATAATTTGATAGTTTGTCAGCAGTTCTTGTAAATAATCCTTTGAAATCCCCAGAATAAAATACTGGTGATGGTGCTAATAGCAAAAATGGTGAAGACCTCTCACTACTCAGTATTGACAAATCTAAATCATACAGTTTAGCCTTGTCAATACTGATATTATTTTTATTCACAGATTTAGTAAAAAAATTATCAAAATCTGCAACATTAGTATTTTGAGTATTTACGCCTTCATTACGAAATTCATTTAAAAGATCTAATCCGTGTAATTTAAATAAAATAAAAGGATTTTTATCTATTTCACTAGCGAATAAATAAATAACTGCTGCAATATGTTTGCATGGCACCACCCAATCTGGGCAACTACATCGCATAGTAAAATCTTTCCATGAATAAGGGAAAATTTTTATTCCATTTTCCAATGCTAAAGATTCTAATTCTGGACTTATTTCATTATTTAATAGTTTTGATAATATTTGAGGATTACTATTGATAAGATTTATGAGTAATTTTTTTTGGTCATTAGAGAATTCAGGTACCTCTATAGAAACATTATATGGTATATCTCTAGTGCCTTGCACTTTAGCAATGATTTTATTAGATATGTAAGAGATATATACTACAGCTCCATTATCTGCATATGTGAGTCCACGTTCTAGTCTATTACTATAGTCTATTCTATTAAGCGAGTTTAACCATTGTTTACCCCACCAGGTAATACCATATTTCATATCCCACAAAAATATAATACAATATTAATAAATTTTTACAAATTAAAAAAATTACAGCATATTTTATATTATGAAATTTTTTCTATCTGCTTATTTATAAATAAATTCATAGCAATTTGTAAAAATTAAATCTTTTAATGAAGTTAAAAATTTATGCTTTGATGGTGCAATGAATGAAAAAAAGAACATAATGGATAAGAATTTTTATCAAAAAATATTAAAGGAATATCCGATAATTCTAGATAGTAATTTTTTTAATAAACCTTAGTTATATATCTTACCTTCTCAGTACTATACCTAATTGAGCATTTAAAGCATCAATGATTTTTTTCATTAGATTATCTATCTCTTGCTCAGTGAAAGTAGATTGTTTTTTTTCTAAATTTATGCTAATAGCATATGATATTTTACCTGTAGGTAGATTTTTGCCATCATAAACATCGAAAAGATTTATTTCTTTTACATATTTAGGAGCTGTTTTATAAATGATATCTTTGATTTGCTGAAAACTAATATCATTATCCAGAAGCAAAGATAAATCTCGCTTAACAATCGGGAATTTATTTGGTTCTTTATATTTAACTTCATTATTTGAGTATAATTCGTATAAATTTTCTAAATAGATTTCTGCATAAAACACAGGTGCATCAATATCGAAATATCTTAGTAAATCATTTTTCACTTCACCAATAGTTGATAATAATTTATTATTATTATAAATTTCAAAAGAATTTATTAACAAACGATGTTCTGATTCATTGTAATCAAATTGTTTGTTTTTGATATGCTGATTAAAAATATTTTCTATAATAGATTTAATATCAAAAAGATCAATATCCTTTGATTGATATTTCCAATTGTCAGCGAATAATTTACCAGTCATCCAGATAGCTAATTGTTGATTTTCAAAAAATTTTTCTTTTACATTATTAGCTTTAGCATTAATAGTTTTATAAATTTTACCTAATTCAAAAAACAATAAATTTTTTTCTTGTCTATTCAGATTATAAGCAATAGATCTAAGGCCACCAAAAAGTAAAGAAGGTCGCAGAATATTTAGCTCATTACTAATAGGATTTAGTACTTTTACATATTCATTATCAGCAAATAAATTAAATTGTTTATAATAATTTTCTGATTCTAAACTATTATTCATTATTTCAGTGAATCCTTCAGCTTTTAACTTTAGAGATAAATTATAAGTAAAATTATGATATTGCGGTTTATATGGCTTAATAGCATAATTCAAACGTTTAGGACTTTCGATTTTATCAAAACCAGCTATACGAATCAGTTCTTCAGCTATGTCTACTGGTTGTTTAACATCTACTTTTGCCATTGGAACTTTTACAGTAAGCATATCATCCTTTTCATCTAATAAATCAAAATTTAAATCTAAAAGAGTTTTTTTTACATTATCTTTATGAAGCTCTGTACCAAGGAATTTATTAGTTTTATCAATATTAAAACTAATAATTTGTGGATTTATAACCTTCCCTATTGATTCTATGATATCACTAGAAATTTCTCCCCCAGATACATCTAAAATAAGTTTAGTAGCCCTGAGGAGAGCAAAGTTTAATATGCTATAATCAGCACCCCTCTCAAAGCGATATGCAGCCTCAGTATGCAAATTATGTCTGCGAGCAGACCTGCGAATATATGAAGGATTGAAAAAAGCACTTTCTATGAAAATAGCTTTAGTACTATCATCGACACCACTATCTATTCCTCCCATAATACCTGCCATACACATAGGCTCTTCTGCATTGCAAATCATCAAATCTTCATTAGAAAGCTCTCTTTCTACACCATCAAGAAATTTAAATTTTGTACCTTCATTAGCTGTTTTCACTATTACCTGATGTCCTTTTATTTTATCATAATCAAAAATATGTAAAGGTTGCCCAATCTCCATCATCACATATTGAGAAATATCTACAATATTATTAATGCTTTTCAGTCCCCAAGCATTTAGATAATTTTTTAACCAAATGGGACTTTCTTTGACAGAAATATTATCAATGACTAATCCACAATATTTAGGACAGGCATCAGCATTGTCAATTTTAATAGATATCTGTAATCGCTTATTCGGATGAATATCTATTGCATCGGGAAGCAAAAATTTATAATTATTTTGAGGAAATCTCTGATTAAGAGCTGCAAAGATATCTCGCGCTATACCTAGATGCGAAGTAGCATCAGCTCTATTTGGTGTTAATCCTATTTGATAAATCTTATCTTTATAAATAAAATCTTTAAATATTCTATCAGCTTTTTCTCCAACATTGACATCATCAGATAGAACTAATATCCCAGCGTGTGAATGACCTATCCCCAGCTCATCTTCAGCACAAATCATTCCATTACTTTCTATACCACGAATTTTAGATTTTTTTAATTTAGTCCATTCATTACCGAAACGTACAAAAGAACCTGACAGAGCAACTACAACTTTTTGCCCATTAGCCACATTAGGAGCACCACACACTATAGTTAAAGGAGAGCTTTCACCAATATTTACAAGAGTTTTATGTAAATGATCTGTCCCCTCGATTTTTTCCACATGCAAAACCTCACCAATTATAATATTATTCATCTGTCCAGGTATGCTTTCAAACTCTGTTATTTGCTCCACCTCTAATCCTACAGAGTTTAAAATATCATATAAAACATCATCATTTATGTCCCATGGATAAATAAATTTTTTCAGTAACTCTACAGAGACTATCATAAGTAAATTATTTTAATAATATAATGCAAAATTCAATATTTTTTTTTACTTGAGAAATATTTTAACAAGTAAAAATTAAGAATAATTATTTTTTTATAAAAAAATAATTATTAATTTTGCAAAAATATAATATTAAAATGGGTGGAGCAGTTGTAACTTTTATGATAATAGCTATAATAGTAGCTATTTTATGGTGTATAGTTATTTTAATACAAAATCCTAAAGCTGGATTTGCTGCTAATTTTTCTGTAGCTAATACGATGTTTGGTGCGAGAGAATCTGCAAATCAATTAGAAAAAGCTACATGGATAATGGCAGTGATTATTTTAGTTTTATCTATCGCATCATCATTAGTAGTTCCAAAAGGGGAGCAAGTACAAAGTAGCAAAGTGAAGCAAGCTGTAGAGCAAACACAAACACCTGTTAATATTCCTCAAAGTCCTGCACCTTTAGCACCTCAAGTGCCAGAAGAAGGTAATAATTAATATTTCATTAGAAATTTATATATAAAGACAATTTTAAAAAATTGATTATTTTTTTGGTTCTATAACGTTTATTGTGGGTAAATTATTAAGGGTTATAATTGCCTAATTGTTTTTATTAATCCACAAATGCACACAAATAATAGTGATTGGAGACGAGGAGACTGGGAGAAGAGGCGATAGGTGATAGGTGATGGATGATGGGTGATAAGTGATGAGTTTATTAGTTGATAAGTTTAGCAAAATATTAGATGTAATTTAATTCACAAATACACTCAAAAAGCTAAATCATCAGTGTTAATTTGTGTAAATCTGTGGATGAAATTATATACATTGCGGGTTGTTATTTATTGTCAGCAGATGCACACAAATGATCATAAATTAAAAATTAGTTTTTAGGAATTTAGAAGTTTAGGAATAATGAGCGCTGAGTGATAGATTAAAGTTTTTATAAGCTAATTATCGAAAAAACAAAACTTTACCCACTCAAAACGATATAGAACCATTTTTTTACATCCTTTTAATAAAAAATGGCAATAGAATGCCTTCTAACCCATCTTGTAAATAAACCAAATTATAATCAATTCCTAATTGTAATAAATTTATTTTCAATTGATTATGATAGTCGGATATTTTATTCAAATACAAATCTTTATAATTACGGGGGTGTAGTTTGATTTTTTCACCATTTTCCATATCAGTAAATAGATAAGGACGATTTTTAAAATCAAAATCCCACTCAGATTGTTTATCTAATAAATGAAAAACAATCACCTCATTATTATTATATTTCAAATGTTGTAGAGCATTTATTACTCTTTGTGGTTCTAGATTAGCCTCAAAGAGATCACTGATAATAATTACTAAAGAACGTTTATGTATTCTATCTGCTATCTCATGGATATTTTGAGATAATAAAGTTTCTGTTTTTGGTAGTTTTTGAATTTCTAATAAATACCTATCTAACAAAGAAAGTAAATATCTATGATGAGTATATGAAGACCTAGCATGAGTATGTTCTAGAATTTCTTTACTTACGAGTGAAAGGCCGGCGGCATCACGTTGCTGATAAAACAAAAGCAAAAAAACAGCAGCCATATACATAGACATGTTATATTTGCTACGTAACTCTTCATCACCATTATCTAGCATAGGATAAAGCATAGAATTTGATGCATCAATAATTATTCTAGCACGTAAATTAGTTTCATCCTCAAATTGTTTAACAAATAATTTATCAGTCCTAGAATATAGTTTCCAATCAATAAATCTAGTAGATTCACCTGGATTATAAGGCCTATATTCAGAAAATTCTACAGAGAAACCATGAAAAGGGCTGCGATGTATCCCAGTGATATAACCAGCCACGAGCTGCCTAGCACGTAATTCTAATCTACTATATCGCTGTACTTTTGTATCACCGAAATTTATCACAATAATAAAAGATATATTTAAATGTTAAAATATTTACAAAAATCAATAAGGAGGGAAGAAAAATATTAAAGTATAGATTTCAGTTTTTCTTCTAATACTTTTCTAGGTACAGAACCAACTTGTTTATCTATTAGCTGTCCATTTTTAAAGAAAAGTAAAGTGGGAATATTTCTAATTCCATATTTCATAGCCAGAGAACCTTGTTCATCTACATTTACTTTGCCAATTAATATTTTATCACCATAATCATTATTCAACTCGTCTAAAACTTGGCCAATCATTTTACAGGGGCCACACCATTCTGCCCAGAAATCTACTACTACGGGTACATGACTATTATTGATAATTTCATCAAAATTGGAATCAGATAAATTTTCTTTCATAATTTTTTATTACAAAATTATAGTTTTTATTTTAAATTTAACAATATTTTGATAAAAATCATAAAAAAGGGGAAATAGAAAATATAATTTTTTTTAATATATCAAGTTTTTTAATATTAAAAATTATTATATTTGCAAAAATTTTGTACATATGAAAAAACTATTTGAAAATCCCACAAAAGTCTTTGCTCTTACCAAAGAGGAAACACGCAGATTATACGATAATCTCTATAATGAGATGATCGAAGAAGGCAAAGATGTTGTAGATTATCAAAAGCTCAAAGCAATGTCTACTGGTGTACTTTGTCCAGATTGCAATAGCAGTCATGTAATTAAAAATGGGTTGCAAAGTGGAGTACAAAACTACCGATGCAAAAACTGTGGTAGGCAATTCAGAGTTACCACTGGTACCTTTATGTACGGTGTTCATGAGAAAGGCAAAATGCTCGAATATATCAAATGTATGAGTGCTGGTATGAGTTTGAGAGAGTGTGCTAGGATTGTACACATTAGTCTCACAACTAGTTTCTTTTGGAGACATAGAATCTTGTGTGCCATGCAATCATTTGAAGATAATGTAAATTTCTTTGGAATAGTGGAATTAGAGGAATTACTGATGAATTATTCAGAGAAAGGCAAAAAGAAACGTGAAAAGAAAGGTATAAAAAATCTAACGAAAAAGAAGCCAACTAAAGTAGCAGTATTAGCTGCCACAGATAGGAGTGGAAATATACTTTTCAAAAAATTAGAAGATAAAAGAGTGCAAGCCGATCACATATCTGATTTTCTAAAATCTCGTATATCCAAAGATTCTATTGTGTGTGGTAGCAATAAAAAAGCCTTCAAGACAGTAAATGCAGAGCATATTAAACACAAAGAGATAACAAACAAAAATAAGATGAAAGGTGGTATATACAGTGTATTGACTGTTCATGAGAAGATAACAGATTTTGTAGGATGGATTTATTTCAAGTTTCGAGGAGTGGCGACAAAGTATTTGACAAACTACATAATGTGGTTTGTTATTAAGGGGAAGTATCTAGCAGATAGGATTATAGAAGATACGGGGAGGATGCTGAATTTGGCGGCGTCGGATAGGGGTGCGTGGGAGCGGTACAAAAATCTCATGTCATTAACATATGTAATCTATAACATTTAAATACTTATATTCTTTCAAAATTATTCCCTCTTTTACAAAAAACTCTAAAAAAAAAAAGATTGCAATTATGCTAAATAATAATCCTTACTCATGATAGTCACTTGTATAGATAAAAATATACTAAAATTATCTTGAGAGTATCAAAGAAATAACAATAATCTATTATAAATGTAAGTCTCTTTCTCCTTGTTTTACTCGTTCTATTCTTGAAATTAAATTTTGCGTATTATAGCCATCCATCTCAAGTGTTTTCAGTTCTTCATAGATTTTTGCCCAGCCTTTTTTTTGTAATTCTGGAGAAGCATAATCACATAAATATTCTGCATATGTCAGTATTGCATTTGGTGTACAAAATTTCTTTATGAAACCTGGAACAGAAAACTCCATAAAATGTTCACCTGTTCTGCCTTTTCTATAGCAAGATGTACAAAATGATGGTATATATCCCATATCTGTCAATTCATCAATAATTTCTTCTAATGATCTAGAATCTTCAATTTCAAATTGTTCTGCATTTAAATCTTGTTTCTCATTCAATGATTTTTTAGCGTATGCTCCAATCTCTAACTTTGTACCCCCATCTATTTGACTAATACCATATTTTATAACTTCATCACGTACTTTAGGATTTTCTCTAGCAGTTAATATCATACCAGTATATGGTACTGCTAATCTAAGTATGGCTACTAAACGTGTAAAATCACTATCATTTACAAAATATTTATCTGTGATTGCTAACCCAGAAGCATTTTTAATTCTAGGGAATGATAATGTATGTGGTCCCACATTATAAACAGCTTCTAGATGGTTAGTATGTCTCACTAATCCCATTACTTCAAATTTCCAATCATATAAACCAATCAATGCACCTAATCCTACATCATCAATGCTAGCTTCCTGAGCTCTATCTAGAGATGTTAATCTCCATGCATAATCCATTTTTTTACCACCTTTGTGGTACCAGCTATATGCCTCTGGGTTATATGTTTCTTGAAATATCTGATATGTTCCAATGCCAGCTTGTTTAACAGTCCTGAAGCCTTCGATATCTAGTGGTGCTGCATTGATGTTTACTCTGCGAATTTCTCCATTATCTTTTTTAATACCATAGACCAATCTAACTGTATGTGCAATATATTCAGGAGAGTACAGTGGGTGCTCACCATATACAAGAATTAATCTTTTTTGTCCATTATCTTCAAGAGCTTCTACTTGATCGATGATTTCTTGGTCAGAGAGAGTATGTCGTATTGATTCTTTATTAGATGTTCTAAATCCGCAATATAGGCAATTATTTATACATTTATTACCAATATATAGTGGGGCGAAAAGTACGATTCTATTACCGTAGATACGTTTTTTTAATTCTCTAGCACCTTCTTTAATTTCTTCTATTAATTCTGGATCTTCAGCATTTAATAAAATTGCTGTCTCTTTGAGGTTTAGTCTTTGCTTGTCAAGAGATTTTTGTATAATATCTCTCACTGCAAGTTTATCTGCCTTTGCTGTTTTTAAATATTCCCAAATCTCATCTGGATCTATAAATACTTCCATTGGATTGTCGGGCAATGAATATTTCTCTGGATTAAATTTCATATTTCCTCCTTTTTAATGTTTAATGAAATAATTTTGGCTTGTAAACCACTAATCCGTCCGAGTTTGCCCGTAAGTGCGTTTAATGTATCATTATCTCCTTGCACCACTAAGGTTATAACATTATAACCCTCCTCCTGCATATTGATACCTTGACGTGATTTAATAATCGAAGCATACTGTGACAAAACCTCCTGAAGTTTTAACACTGCAAAACGATCTTGAACTACTATAAGTATGGCTCCCAATTTCTTCTCCATCAGAGCATTTTCTTTTGGATTAGTTAATGCAAAATTACAAAATATTTTTAAATAAAAAAAATACTATTAAATTCGCAATAAAAATTTTTTGTAAAATATTATGGTAAAAAATAAATATTCATTATTTGAAAGAATCAGCACCCTTGATAATAAAAAATTAGCAATTTTTTTATTTTTAATTGCTAGCATTTTATATCTACCAACCATTACATTTGATTATGCACTAGATGATGGATTGATTATTACAAATAATAAATTTACCCAGCAAGGCATTAAAGGTACTAAGGATATTTTCACTCATGATGCTTTCGAAGGTACCTTAGGTGAAGGTGCACAATATGTAGCTGGTGGTCGCTATCGTCCATTTACCCAATTTATTTTTGCTATTCAAAAAGAATTATTTGGTTTTCATCCATGGATAGGTCATCTCACAAATATTCTCTCTTATGCTCTGCTAATGGTCATTCTTTTTCTCACTATCAAAGCTTTGCTGTCTTTCCCTCCATTTAACAAAGAAAATGCTAAATTAATTGCTTTTTTAGCTACTGTGCTATATCTTTTTCATCCGATTCATACTGAAGTTGTGTGCAATATCAAAAGTTTAGATGAGATATTTTCTATGCTCGGCTCATTAGGTGCCATTTTACTTCTACTATCTTATCATAACAAACCTAAAATTTACAAATTGTTTTTATCTGGATTTATCTTTTTCATAGCTTTATTGTCTAAAGAGAATGCTCTCACCTGGATTGGTGTATGGTTGTTTTGGTTAATATTTACTCATAAATCATTTTCTAAAAAATACATTATTAACTCTTTTATAGTGCTTTTGATACCTGCAGCTTTATTTTTATTTATTCGTTCTCAAGTGCTCGGAGCTTTCTTATATACAGATATTCCCCAAGAATTGCTAAACAATCCATTTGTAAATTCTACTAAATCTCAAGAGATAGCTACCATACTTTTCACTTGGTTGATATATTTCAAATTATTAATTTTCCCACATCCACTCACACATGACTATTATCCTAAACAAATACCAATATTAAATTTTGGAGATTTTAGAGTGTGGCTGGCAATAATAATGGTACTAGCAATTATCTATATTTTAATTAAGTCTTGGAAGAAAAGACCAATAATAGCCTTTGCTATATTGATGTTTATTGCTAATTTTTCTATGGTTTCTAATCTACTTTTTAATGTTGGCACCTTTATGAATGAGCGATTTGTCTTTTCTGCATCAGCAGGATTCACATTAGCAGTGGGTTGGTTATTTACAAAATGGGGAGAGAGAAGTCCCAAGTGGGCGATGTATGTTTTAATAGCAATTTTAGTATTGTTTGGAGTCAAAACTGTAAGTAGAAGTTTTGCATGGAAAGACAATTTGACATTATTCACTACAGATGCTAAAATATCTAGAAATAGCTCAAGAGTAAATGCTGCTGCGGCTGAAACATTGGTAACTGTAGCAGAAAAAACTAGCGATCCTATACAAAAACAAAAAATGTTAGAAGACGCACTATTTTACATTAATAGAACTAAATATATAGACTCTGCATATTATGCGATATGCGATATCAGTGGGCGAATTTATTTTGCGATGAAAAATTATGAAATGGCACTAGAGAGTTATATGGATTGTATTAATAAAAATGAAAATCAAATTACGTATAATAATATTTATGCTGTTGGTGTAAATGCTTTTAATGATACTGCAGTACATGTGGCTCACAAAGCATTTAAGTTTTTGACAGAAAAATTTCCTGATAATGCAGATTATTTGTACCATTTATCTTTATCATATAGATATATGGAACAATTTGATTCTGCTATAATAGCATTAAAAAAAGTTATTAATATTGATAGTTGCCATTCAGAAGCATTTAACCAACTTGGTGAAATTTATAGCAGATTTTTAGGAGATTTCTATTCTGGCGAAAATTACTTTAAGCAGGCACTTAAATGTGATTCTACTAATTCCACTGCGTTAGAAAATTTAGGAGTATTGTATGGCATAGCTCGTCGACCAAATGAAGCTTTGTATTATTTCAAAAAGGCATATAAACTAAAACCTGATGATAAGAATTTAATGAAAAATATTGGTTTTGCTTTTCAAAATCTGGGGATATTAGATAGTGCTAAATATTATTTAGAAAAAGCACAATAATCTAATAATCACAGCATTATTTAGAAATAATATTTACTAAATCATTTGCTAATTTTTGATAATTAAAATTATTAATTACATAATTTTTGCCATTGTCACCAAGTTTATTTCGCATTTCAGAAGTCATATTGTATAATTCAATAATTCCTCGAGCAATGGCTTTGGGATCTTCAGCAGGGACAGTGATACCACAATTTGCAATTTTTATCAAATCATTTTCACCATTAAAAGAGTGCAAAATAGGTTTGCCACTATACATATAATCAAAAATTTTATTAGCAGAAATGCCATATTTATAAATATTGATATTTCTCCAACCTATATAGCAAACATCGAATAATTGTAATAAAGATTGTATCTGCTTTTTAGGGATTGAGTCTATGAAAATTATTTTATCATTTTTATAATTATTCATTAGTTTTGATTTTTCTTGTCCATCACCAACAATTACAAATATAATATCATCATTATCAATATATTTGCTAGCTTCTAAAAACACGTCAATGGCATTGGCTGCGCCTATTGTACCTGAATAGCCAACGATGAATTTGTTATTAGGTATTTTATTTCTGATATCATCATTTAATGGTTCAATGTTTTGTAATTCTCCCATATCTATACCATTACTTATCCAATAGAATTGTCTATTTATTTTATTTTCGTCTAAGTATTGTTGATAATTAAAAAGACTAGAAATAATATAATCTGATTTTTTTAGAGCAAAAATTTCTAATTTTTTCAAAAATTTAATAAAAAGATGTTTGGGACTATAACCGCCGATTTCTACTAAAGTTTGAGGCCATATATCCTTAACTTCAAAAATAAATTTAGCTTTATAATATTTAGATAATAACCATGCTGGATAAACAGGTGTAGTAGCCATAGGAGAGACAATAATTACATCTGGTTTAGTCAATTTAAAAGGAAGTTTAAAAAGTTTAAAGCTAAAGATAAACCATTTTAATACTCGCTTTTTAGAATGGGCATTCCCATAGTTTAAAGTTTTAAGCCACAAATATTCTATGCCATCAATAATTTCTTTTCCAGGTTTAGGATAATTTTTAAATAAATGAGAATAAGTAGCACTAATAATAGTAACTTTATAACCAAGTTTAATTAATTCTCTTGATAAATAGTAATGTCTAAATTCCATTCCATAATATGGACTTCCTGCATATTCATTAATTATCCATATATGTTTAGGCATTTATAATAAAATAAAGAAATTATTCTTCATCTTTAGCTTGCTCTTCATAAGCTTTTAATAAAGTCTCTTGTACATTAGCTGGTACCTGCTGGTATTCAATAAATTTCATAGTGAAAGTAGCTTTACCAGAAGTAAGAGAGCTAAGTGTAGTAGAATAGCGATTAAGTTCAGCTAAAGGAACTCTAGCCTTGATTTTTTGATAATTCCCTTCTGCTTCCATTCCAAGAATGATACCACGTCTATTTTGAAGATCTGTCATAACATCGCCCATTCTATCTGAAGGTACTAAAACTTCAATTTCATAAATAGGTTCTAGAATTTTAGGACCTGCATTTTTGAAAGCTTCTTTGAAAGCATTACGTCCTGCGATTTTAAAAGAAATTTCGTTACTATCTACAGGATGCATCTTGCCATCATACACATAAACGACAATATCTCGAGCATAGCTACCTGTAAGTGGTCCCTCTTCCATTTTTTCCATTATACCTTTTAATATAGCAGGCATAAATCTAGCATCTATTGCACCACCAACAATACAATTATTAAAAATAAGTTTACCTCCCCATGGCAAATCATATTCTTCTGTACCACGAACTGGAAAGTCTACATTAAAAGACATCCCTTCACGATATGGCTCTATCATCAAATAAACTTCACCAAATTGCCCAGCACCACCAGATTGTTTTTTATGTCTATATGAAGCTTTAGCGGATTTAGTGATAGTTTCTCTATAAGGAATTTTAGTATCTAAAAAATCAATAGGAATTTTTTCAACAGTTTCTATTTGCCACTTAGCAGCTAGAGCATGCATTTCTCCTTGTGTACTAAGGATAATTTGTTTCAATTCTTTAGAATATTCTACTAACAAAGTAGGATCCATACGATGTAATTCATTAAGGACACCACCCAATTTTTCATCGTCAGCAGTATTTTTAGCCTTAATAGCAACTCTAAATTTAGGTTCAGGATATTCGATAGATTTTACTATATCGTTAGTATTTTTAGCAGAAGTTAAAGTATCATTAGTAGAAGTATATTTTAGTTTTACCGTAGCTACAATATCACCTGCAACTGCTTGAGATACTTTTTCTCTGTTTTTACCATTTACTACTAAAAGTTGATTAATTCTTTCTTTCTGACCATTAATAGCATTTACTACATCCATACCTTCTGAGATAGTACCAGAATAAACTTTAATAAAACTGAGCTCACCGAGATGTGGCTCAATAGTTGTTTTAAAAACAAAAGCAACTAATGGATCATTAGGATTAAAAGATAACTCTCTACCACTAGTAGCTTTTTCGAAAGGCAACTCATCAGGAGCTGGTGCAAAATGAGCTAAGAAATTCATTATATTTTTCACTCCATAATTCAGTTTAGCACTAGCACAAAAAATAGGGAATACACTTCTAGAAATGATAGCCTTTTTTAAATGATTTTGAATATCATCATAATCCAAAGTTCCATTTTCGAAATATTTTTCCATTAGGCTTTCATCACTTTCAGCTATTAATTCAATAATTTGATTTTTCAGATCAGCTACTCTATCTTTTTCAGAAGCAGGTAAATCTTTTTCTGAATAATTACCATTATTATCTGTGAACACAATCAATTTTTCAGATAATACATCTACAACTTCTTTAAAATCCGGTCCTACATGTAGCGGATATTGAAATGGGATAATTTTATTAGAAAAATTGGTATGTAAATCATTTACAATTTCTTGAAATTGAGCTTTTTCATGCTCTAATTGATTAAAAACAAAAATAGCTGATTTATTTAACCTATTCAAATGTCTCCATAATATCTCTGTACCTACTTCTATACCATTAGCTGCATTAATAAAATTAAGGTTTATATCACAGACTTTAAGTGCTGCTAATGTTTCTCCAATAAAATCATCAAATCCCGGAGTATCAACTATATTAATTTTTTTATTTTCATATTCTACTGCTAATACAGATGAATAAACAGAATAACCACGTTCGATTTCTATCTCACGATAATCTGATACGGTATTACCTTCGTCCACACTACCTCTACGATTAATTACGTTAGCATCGAAAAGCATAGCTTCTACGAAAGTGGTTTTGCCACTTTTAGGACTACCAATAAGAGCAACATTACGAATGTCTTTAACTTGATATGCTTTCATAGATTGTCAATTAAAATTTTTTGCAAAGTTATAAATAAAATTATAATAAAAAAAGATTAATGAAAGACATAAAATTAGATATAAATTATTGATAATAACTAAATAAATCAGGTAATTATCGAAGGAATAATAAAGTAAAAAAAATGGTTTAAAAACAAAGCAAAAAGGGTAAGAAAAATGAGGGGATGGATCATAAATAATTTTTAAGTATTTATATGCTTATATTTTAAAAATATATTATCTTTGTACAAAAATTTATAACATATGAAAGACATAGTATCAAATCTCCAAGAGCATTTATCACAAGGCAAACAACTTAATTTAGAATTTCTCAATAATCTCTACAATAAGATGAAACTCCAAGGCAACGACGTTGTAGATTATCAACATCTAAAAGCTCAAAGTGTCTCTCCACAATGTCCTCATTGTAAAAGCATCCATATCAAAAAAAATGGCCACCAGCAAGGCCAGCAAATGTATAAATGTAAAAATTGTGGTAAAAACTTCCGTGAAACTACTGGCACCTTTGTCTATTATCTTCATAAAAAAGAATTAATGT
>JAHDSP010000278.1 GCA_018432645.1 Bacteroidales bacterium
AGAATAGATATCACCACGTAAAGCTAAATCTACATAATCAGAAATGCCAAAATAATAACCACCATTTTCTAAAAAGAAACCTCTATTAGCACTTTCACCAAAAGTAGGAATTAATATACCTGATTTACGTTTTGTTTGAGTAGGGAAAAAACCCATTGGCAACCCAATAGGTAAAGTTATATCTTCTATTTCTAACCATACTGGACCAGTGATAATTTCTTTGTCGGTGATTACTTTTGCTTTATCAAATCGGATAATATAATGCGGGTGCGTTAATTCGCAGGTAGTGAAACCACCAGTTTTTACTAATATGACGCTATCATTTTCTCGCTTTATATATTTGCCATGTAGGTAGCCATCACCTTGTTTAGAATATACATTATAAACTAATCCTTTTTCTGTATTAATATTATAAACTAAAGAATCAGCTAAAAAACTTTGAGTACCTTGAACGAAATTAGGTCTTTGAGAATAAATAGAATCTTTGAAAATACCATAAGCATAAACCAGATTTTTATCAAAATCTATTTTTATGATACCTGCAGTGAGAGTCAGGTCACCATAAACAACCTTAGCATTTTCGTACAGAGTTATTTTTTTATTTTTCATCTCCATGACCAAGCTATCTTTAGATTGATAATCTACTTTTTTATCAATAGCTTGACTACTTTTAGCAATGTGTAGTTTAGTAGTATCTCCATTTTGTGTAATTATACTGTCCTGCATTTGATTACTCTGCAATAAAGTATCGGAGTTTTGCCCTATCAAAGCAAAAAAATCAATAAATAGCAGGATAAATAGCAAGTAAACTCTTTTTTGCACTTTAAATAATCAAAAGGTTAAATTACAATTTTTTTGCAAATTAACTGCAAAATTAGGAAATGATGTTTAATAAGTTTGATAACTTTTTTGTCTGATCTATAAATATTATGATGATTAGGCGTAAGGTAATATGGCTTCTACTATTGTTTTTCATATTGAGTAATTCATTGAGACAATTCATGAATTGCACCAACAATTTATCAAAAAAATTTTTTGATAAAGTATAAAAACAAGATAATCATTATAGACTTTATAAATCTGTCTAATCATTCGAGAATCTGCAATTTAGACATTAAATTTTGCTCCTTATCTAAATAGTAAATTTTTTGTATATTTGTAAAAAAATAATGAATCATTGGTTGGAATTAAGTTTAGAATATGCTAATCAAAGATCATATCTTGATGATTTATTTAAGGTTTATCCTACTATACCAGAGGGAATAAGAGAAATTGATCAGCGACTCTGGGATAATATAGAAAGTGCTTTTAATAAAAAGGATAATAAACTTTTAATAAAAGAAACATTAAAACTGCCACTATTTCCCATAAAAGATAGTTATATCGCATATCTCAAAAGAGACCCATCTGCAATAGAAAGAAATCCTAAAACAGTAAATCGTATATGTGGACGAATATATGAAATAGGTCTTGATAATTTATATGAAAGATGTAGTGAACCTAAAGAAACTAATAGGCAAATAGGTCCAATGTTTAAAAATTGGATCAACCAAAAATCATTAGGTATCGAACCTTTAAATTTAGAAAATTTTATTTCTACTAAAAATGATGCCATTTTAAAGGGAAGCGATCAAATTTTATTACAATTTGCAAAAGACGAATTAAATTATAATCATGATAAAGGGCTGGATTTTATTGGACGTTTTAATAATAAATATATTATCGGTGAAACTAAATTTTTAACAGATTTTGGAGGTCATCAAAATGCACAATTTAATGAGGCCTTAAATATATTCAAACTAAAAAATGTAAAAGCTATAAAAGTTGCCATATTAGATGGGGTTTTATATATTCCAGGAAATAATAAAATGTATAAAGAGATAACAGGTAAATATAAAAATCATAATATAATGAGTACATTAGTTTTAAGAGAATTCTTATATCAAATATAGAAAATGAAAAGTTTATTAATACATGGTGAAAATCTTGTTGCATTAGAATACCTTATAAATGATAGACAATTAAAAGGTAAAATAGATCTAATCTACATAGATCCACCTTTTGCTACTGGTAATAATTTCACAATAACAGATGATCGTGCATCTACTATAAGTAATTCTAAAAAGGGGACTGTAGCATATACAGACAATATAAAAGGGGATGATTACATTAAATTTTTAAAAGATAGGATAATTTTATTATATGAATTATTGTCAGACAAAGGTTCTATTTATTTGCATATAGATTACAAAATTGGGCATTATGTTAAGGTTATGATGGACGAAATTTTTGGCATCGAAAATTTTAGAAATGATATTACACGTATTAAATGTAATCCTAAAAATTTTAATAAAATAGGTTATGGAAATATCAAAGATATGATTTTATTTTATACTAAAACAGCAAACCCTATATGGAATGAACCGATTGTGAAATATTCACAAAAAGATATTGAAAAATTATTCCCAAAAATTAATAAACAAGGTCGCCGTTATACTACTGTGCCTATTCACGCACCAGGTGAAACCGTTAATGGAAAAACTAATATGCCTTTTAAGGGATTATTACCTCCAAAGGGGCGTCACTGGAGAGTAGATGTTGATACTTTAGAACAATGGGATAGTCAAGGTTTAATAGAATGGTCTTCTACTGGAAATCCAAGAAAAATTATTTATGCTGATGAAAATATTGGCAAAAGAATGCAAGATATTTGGGAATTCAAAGATCCTCAATATCCTACTTATCCAACAGAAAAAAATCAAGATTTATTAGATTTAATTATTAAAACTTCTTCTAATGAAAATAGTATTGTTTTAGATTGCTTTTGTGGATCCGGTACAACATTAAAATCTGCACAATTAAATAATAGAACCTGGATTGGAATAGATATTTCTGAAATTGCCATAAAAGCTACCTTAAATAAATTATCTACAATTAAACAAGATATTTTTGTTTCTAAACCAGATTATGAATTTATAGAACTTAATAAGCAAAAAATGAGTTTATAATTTGGTTTTTTAACGTCTCGAATAGGTAATAAAATTTAAGATTATTACATAAAAATAAATATCTTTAATATTTAGATATTTTTTTTAACACAAAGAGCATAAAGTTATTACACAAAGTTCACAAAGTGTTATTTGATATTGTTATTGCGTTAATTCTATCCTTCACTGTGTCCTTTGTGATTATTTTGAGAACTTAGTGGTTTTTATAAACAAATATTATCAAATCTTTTATAAAATAAATCATTTTTAATCTTTACTCATAGTAAACGTTATAGAACCAAAATTTTTATTCAATGTGTCTTTAAATAATTCACTATAATTTTTTTTATTATTTTTGCAAAATATAAAACTTTTTTTTTATGTCGGAAGCTAAGAATTTTAAAAGATACACTATTACTACAGCATTACGATATGCTTATGGTCCCATTCATATTGGTCATTTAGCAGGAGTATATGTACCAGCAGATATATATGTTAGATATCTAAGGATGAGAGGCAGAGAAGTATTATTTGTAGGAGGTAGTGATGAGCATGGTGTTCCCATCACTATTAGAGCAAAAAAGGAGGGAGTATCACCTCAGCAGATCGTAGATCATTATCATAATATCATAAAAAGTTCTTTTGAAGAATTTGGTATTAGCTTTGACATCTATTCGCGTACATCTAGTCAAACACATCATAAGCTCAGTCAAGATTTTTTTCTTAATTTACTCAATAAAGGTGAATTAATCACTCAGGAAAGTTTACAATATTTCGATGAAGAAGCAGGCCAGTTTTTAGCTGATAGATATATTGTAGGTACTTGTCCTAATTGTGGCTATGATGAAGCATATGGAGATCAATGTGAGAAATGTGGTTCGTTACTCAGTCCACAGGAGCTTATAAATCCACACTCAACATTATCTGGTAGTAAGCCAGTATTAAAAGAGACAATGCATTGGTATCTACCTTTAGATAAATATGAACCTTGGTTGAGGCAATGGATTTTAGAAGAGCATAAAGAATGGAAAACAAATGTTTATGGCCAATGTAAAAGTTGGCTAGACAATGGTCTACAACCAAGAGCTGTAACAAGAGATTTAGATTGGGGTGTTCCTGTTCCTTTACCAGAAGCTCAAGGAAAAGTTTTATATGTTTGGTTTGAGGCTCCATTAGGATATGTCTCTGCCACCATTGATTGGGCTGCAAGAGAAGGCAAGGATTGGCAAGTTTATTGGAAAGATCAGCAAACCAGATTAATACATTTCATAGGTAAAGATAATATAGTTTTTCATTGTATTATTTTCCCCACTATGCTAAAGATGGATGGCTCATACATATTACCAGATAACGTCCCTGCTAATGAATTTATGAATTTAGAAGGTAAAAAAATTTCTACTTCTCGTAACTGGGCTGTGTGGTTAAATGAATATTTAGAAGATTTCCCTGGTAAACAAGATGTACTTAGATATGTGCTCACTGCTAATATGCCTGAAACCAAAGATAATGATTTCACTTGGAAAAATTTTCAACAACATAATAATAATGAATTAGCTGCTATATATGGCAATTTGGTTAATAGAGCTATTGTGTTAACTCATAAATATTATAATGGAAAAGTTCCCGAGAATTTTTTGTTTGAGGATGAAGAAAGCATTTATTCTTTTATAGCAAATAAACGTGATGAGGTTAGTAATCATTTAGAGCAATTTAGATTTCGTGATGCTCTAAACTCTATGATGGATGTTGCTAGATTTGGTAATAAATATTTAACAGAAAAAGAACCGTGGAAATTAGTGAAATCTAGCCCCAATATTACTGAAGGGATTATTTATAATGTTTTACAAATAATAGCAAATTTAGCTTTACTTAGCGAACCTTTTCTGCCTTTCACTGCTAAAAAATTATGTGAAATTTTAAATATCAGCTTATTAGATTGGGACAGCATAGGTGGTCCTTTAATAAAAACTGGTGATACGATTGCTGAACCATCTATACTTTTTGAACAAATTACCGATGAAATGATCGAAAAACAATTAAATAAATTGCATCAAAATGATAACAAAGCTATTATTCAAAATAATTTGTCTGACCTCAAACCACCAATAAAATGGGAAGATTTCGAAAAAATTGATTTACGCGTTGGTAGAGTGCTATCAGTTGATAAAGTGCCAGATGCAGACAAACTTTTAAAATTAGAAATAGATTTCGGTGGCATAACTCGTACTATAATATCTGGCATAGCTCAGCATATAAAACCTGAAGAAATTATTGGCAAAAATGTCATCGTAGTAGCTAATTTAGAAAAAAAGAAAAT
>JAHDSP010000129.1 GCA_018432645.1 Bacteroidales bacterium
ATTACAAAATCAAATAGATAAATTAGCTAATGAAATTTATGAAATTTCTGGTGAAGTTTTTAATATTGCTAGTCCGCAGCAATTAGGTAAAATTTTATTTGAGAAATTACACATATCTGATAAACCTAAATTAACAAAGACCAAGCAATATAGTACCTCAGAAAATGAATTGCTAAAATATCAAAATCAACATACAATTATTAATAAAATTTTAGATTATCGTGAATTAACAAAACTATTAAATACTTATGTAAGTGCTTTTCCTAAATTAGTACATCCAATAACTGGCAAGGTACATACTAATTTCAATCAAACTATTACATCTACAGGTAGATTGAGTTCTTCTAATCCTAATTTACAAAATATCCCCGTGCGTACAGATCTAGGTAAAGAAATGCGAAAAGCATTTATTCCCTCAAATATTGAAGGTTTTATAGTATCTGCCGATTATAATCAGATAGAGCTGCGATTGATGGCTGCACTCAGTGGAGATGAAAATATGATTCAAGATTTTATCAAGGGAATGGATATTCATGCAGCTACTGCTATGCGTATTTTTAATTTAACAGAGGATACATTAACTCCAGAATTTCGTAGAAAAGCTAAAGCAATTAACTTTGGAATAATATATGGTATATCAGCCTTTGGACTTGCAGAGCAATTAGGTATATCTAGGTCAGAAGCCAAACAAATAATAGAAGACTATTTCACTAAATATCCTGGAATTAAAAAATATATGGATGAATCCATCAATTTTGCTAAAGAACATGGCTATGTGGAAACGCTATTCCATCGTAGAAGGTATTTACCAGACATTAAAGCAGCTAATGCGGTTGTTCGCGGCTATGCAGAAAGAAATGCTATCAACATGCCTATCCAAGGTACTGCTGCTGATATTATCAAAATTGCAATGATTAGAGTGCAAGAGCTAATAGATAAAAATCATTTTTTATCAAAATTAATAATTCAAGTGCATGATGAGCTAGTACTAGATGTAGTGAAAGAAGAGTTAGATATCATTACAAATGAAGTTAAAGAAATTATGGAGAATGTAATTCATTTGAACGTGCCACTAAAGGTAGATATAGGTCATGGG
>JAHDSP010000545.1 GCA_018432645.1 Bacteroidales bacterium
AAAAGTAATTGATGAAATTAATAAATTAGACCTAAAAGGTGTAAGTGCTATATTGTCTGTGTGCCCATATTATAATAAACCTTCGCAAGAAGGAATTTTTGCACATTATAAAGCTATCTCAGAAGCTTCACCTTTACCTATAATCGCATACAATGTTCCAGGCAGGACGGTTATTAATATTGAAGCTAAAACTTCGTTGAGATTAGCTAATGAATTAGAAAATGTCGTGGCTCTGAAAGAAGCTACCGCAGATTTAGATCAATTAATGAATATTTTAGATGAAAGACCAGATAATTTCACAGTATTATGTGGAGATGATGCTTTAGCCTTGTCATTTATGTCTGTAGGTGCTGACGGTGTAATCTCTGTAATAGCAAATGCATTCCCAAGAGCTTTTGCTAAAATGACAGCTTTTGCTTTAGAAGGTAATATCGAAATAGCTAGACAATATCATTATGCTCTGCTGCCACTAATGCATACCTTACTAAAAATGGGCAATCCTGCTGGTATAAAAGCTGTTTTAACAATTATGGGACGTATAAATGAATATTTTAGACTTCCTTTGGTTCCAATAAGTAGAGAAAATTATAAAATACTAGAAAAAGAAGTAGAAAATACTATTAAGAAATTGTCTATTATCGATCCAGGTTTGTTCTAGAAATTTAATTCATTATTAACTATATTACTCTAAATCATTTAACTATTTTAAGATAACAACTATGACTAAAATTATAAAATATTCAAAAGAAGAAAAAAATAATATTAAACTAATAGATGATCTTGTAAACTTTTTATTTACCAATTTAGAAAATTTCGGAGATCCTATACAATATATTGAGAATGCGATGAACTATGCATTTGAGAGAACTAATTCTAATGGCGGCTTCGTAGCTGTAGCATATGATGATAATGATATAATGCTAGGAGTAGCAGTAGTATTATACACTAATATGAAAGGTGTTTTTCCAGAAAATTTATTTGCATATTTAGCAGTAGATAAAAATCATAGACACCAGGGTATAGGTAGTCAACTGATGCAATATGTATTAGATAATACTAATGGTAGCCTATCTCTGCAAGTAGATCCTAAAAATACTGCTAGACAATTGTACGAAAAATTTGGCTTTGATGTCAAATATTTAGAAATGAGACTTTATAGGATGTAAAAACATTTTTTATTATGAATATTGATGAAGCTATAAATGAATTTAAACGACTACTAGAAATAATGCTGAGACTACGAAAAGAATGCCCTTGGGACAGAGCTCAGACTAATGAGACTCTACGCACAATGACTATAGAAGAAGTATATGAACTATCTGATGCAATATTAGAAAATGATGATAAAAAGATTAAAGAAGAACTCGGAGACATAATGTTACATTTAATGTTTTATTCTATAATCGCAGATGAAAAAGATAGCTTCGACATTACAGATGTGCTAAAAGTATTAAATGAAAAATTGATTAGACGCCATCCACATATTTTCAGCGACGTAACAGTAAATAATGCTAATGAAGTTAAACAATATTGGGAAAAAATAAAACTAGATGAAGGTAAAAAAAGTGTTTTAGAAGGTGTACCTCCACATCTACCTAGCATGGTCAAAGCATATAGACTACAAGAAAAAGCTAAGGGCGTAGGATTTGATTGGGAAAATATTAATCAGGTATATGATAAGCTGAGTGAAGAAATTAATGAGTTACGTCACGCAATAAACTCAGCAAATCAGCAAAATATCGAAGAAGAATTAGGCGATGTGTTCTTTGCCCTAATTAATTATTCTCGTTTCCTAAACGTAAATCCAGATGATGCTTTAGAAAAAGCCAACAAAAAATTTATTAATAGATTTAAATATATTGAACAAAAAGCTAATGATAATGGGGCTAAAATAAATAATTTATCTCTTGAAGAAATGGATAAATTATGGGACGAAGCTAAAAAAACAAAAAAAGATTATTGAATAAAACATTTTTATTAATACATTTATTACTAATAATGCACTAAAGCAACTATGTCTATTTAGATTTATAATTGCTAAATTGATGAGTTTGATAATGTTAAATTTTTGTAAACTACTCTAAATCTTTATTTTGCTAGTTTTATTTCAAATCATTTACTATTCGCATAGTATCACGAGCTATGACGAGTTCTTCATTAGTAGTAGCTACAATTGTGCAAACTTTTGAATCTTTAGTAGAAATAATAGCATCTACCCCTTTAGTAGAATCATTAATATTTTTATCTATTTTAATACCAAGATATTCCATATTAGATGTAATTTGTTCTCTCATATGCATACTATTCTCTCCTATTCCACCAGTAAATATTAACAAATCTAGACCATTCATAGCAGCTATATAAGATCCAATGTATTTTTTTACCTTATAAGCATAAACATCTAAAGCTAATTTAGCACGTTTATTACCTTGCATAGCAGCATTTTCTAAATCTCTCATATCTGAACTAATACCAGAAATACCAAGCACTCCACTTTTTTTATTTACTAAATCATTAGCTTGTTTAGTATCTAGATTTTCTTTTTCCATAATAAATAATAAAGCACCAACATCTAAATCACCACAACGAGTGCCCATAATAAGCCCTTCTACAGGTGTGAATCCCATACTATTATCAATAGAGGCACCTCTATCAATAGCAGTAATAGAAGCTCCATTACCTAAATGGCAAGAGATAATTTTAAGATCATTAATGTTTCTACCAATCATATTAGCAGCTTTTTCAGCTACAAACTTATGACTAGTACCATGAAAACCATACCTACGAATCTCAAAATTTTCATAATATTCATAAGGGATACCATAAATATAAGCATAGTCTGGCATAGATTGATGGAAAGAAGTATCAAACACAGCTACTTGAGGTAATCCAGGAATTAATTTTTCAACAGCTAAAATACCTTTCAAATTTGCAGGATTGTGCAAAGGAGCTAATTGAATACAATTACTAATTTCAGTAATAGTATCATTATTAATGAGTACACTATTTTTAAAATGTTCACCACCATGAGCTACTCTATGACCTGCAGCTTTTATCTCACTTAAAGAATTAATAACACCGTCCTCTTTATCTAATAACAAATTAATTATTAATTCAATTCCAGCAGTATGATTGGGAATAGGTGCCTCATATTTAATTTTATCCTTACCAATAGAAGTATGATTAACAATGCCAATAGTTTGACCTACTCTTTCTAATAAACCTTTAGCAAGGACATTTTCATCAGCAGACATATCAAAGAGCTGATATTTGATGCTAGAGCTACCACAATTTAAAACAAGGATTTTCATTTTTTTTTACAAAG
>JAHDSP010000451.1 GCA_018432645.1 Bacteroidales bacterium
ACTCAGCAACTACAAGACCTTGTTGCTCAATATCTAAATTTTTTAAAATAAAAGCTATGGCATCTGAATCGAATTCATCTAATAATTCTGCCACTTCTACAGGTGGCATATTGCGAATAATGGGCAATATCTCTAATATATACTCTACTCCTAATTCCTCTATCTCTTCTTTAATATCTAAAAATTCTTTATCCATTTCCATAATTAACCAATTTTTTTCTTGTTAATTGATTGTGTTTTAAGTTATAATTTTAAAAAAAATAGTAAAATTCTAAGACTTTAACCGAGAATGGCAAGACATATAAAATACAATTATAAATAAAAGAAGAGAAGAAAATAAATTTTTTATTAAAATTACCCTAAAATTAATAAAAACAAAATACAATATCCACCAAACAAAGCAGTAAGGTAGAGGAGACTTCCCCTTCAAATTATCAATGGGGAAGGAGGAAAATAAGGCGGTGTTCTGTACTACTACATTCCCCTTCCATGATTAAAATTGTTTATAATATTTTGCAAAATTACAAAATATTATAAAATGATTTAATTTTTTAATAAAAAATTGAAAAAATTATCTAAAATAAAACATTTAAATATGATATCTCCCTTCCCGCAAATTCCACCTCATTATTATAGCCTATTTATCCCCCCTCCTAGTAAATCTCATTCTCTATTATAAATTCATAAACAGATTTTCTTAAAAAAAATTGGACATCTTTGCCATTTTTTATTTGTTCCCTTATCCATGTACTACTTATGTCAATAATAGGTGCAGAGTTATCTATCTTAATATTTTTATTTAATAAAATATTTTTTGTTGAGTAGTTTGTCCTTGGATAAACATAAATACTGTAATTATCTATAATATTTTGAAAATCTTTCCATTTTTCTATTGATATTGCATTATCACTACCCATAATAATACTAAATGTATATTTGGGATAATCATTTTTTAATTTTTCTAAAGTATTTATTGTATAGCTTGGCTTTGGTAGTGTGAACTCTATCTCACTAGTTTTTAGGTAGTTAGCATTTTCTATTGCTAAGCTTACCATTTCTAATCTTAGTTTTTCATCTATAAGGGTTATATTTTTTTTAAACGGATTTTGTGGAGAAACTATAAACCATATCTCATCAAAATTATTTGTTATATAGAAATAATTTGCTATCAATGTATGTCCGATATGTGGTGGATTAAATGTACCAAATAGTAAACCTATATTTTTATGATTATTCATGATTTTTTATTTTAATTTTGGTTTATAATTAGTATCTATTGTGCAGAGATAATCTAAATAGCATATTGATTTTTTTTGCATAATAATTCATAAAATTACTTTTTTTTGAAGCAAATTTAAATAAAAAAACCAGGTTATGCAATAACCTGGTTTTTAACATCATTTAATTCTAGATTAATTATGGAATTAATATTTTTTTAGTAGTAATTGTATTATTACTATTTAAATTTATTATATAAATACCAGAATTCAGATTAGCTACATCTATTCTATTAGTATTTGGAGTAATAGAAAAGCTAGCCATATTTTGACCTAAAATATTAATAATATTTAAATTAGCATTGTTTTGTAATCCTTTGATTATGAGATTTTTAGAATTAGCATCATAATTTATACTAATATTATTAGCTTCATCGGAGTTAATACCTGTATGTATTGTAACATCACTAGCACTACGTGGTAAAATTTTCCACTCGCTGAATGAATAATGTATGATACCCGTTATATCATAATGGGTATTAATAGTAGGAGTGAAAAAATAAATATCATCATCTACGTATAGATTATTACCACTTTGAGTTATTTGCCACATATTATATTGATCTGGTAAAGCAGTACATTGCACGTCAACTAATTTACATAAAACACCTTCGTATGGTTCACCTACATCTGCAATATTTATAATTTCTGGTGCAGGTATAGTTGTATTACCAAAATTTTCTAATAAATTTACACTAGTTAGTTCTGTTAGGTTGTAATATTCATCTACTGTGGCTGATATTAGGATACTATCACCCAAAGATGGTAAAATTGTATTATTGTAAACATAAATGCCATTCCATGCACCCTTACCATCTTGCAACCAAAAACCAGCATTGCTAACAGCAGTAACAACCCCACGAGTTTTTATCGTTTGTCCATTGTATGGACTATCACCACTCGCATCTGTAGTATATTGAATATCATATATTGATACTTCTTCAATATCTGTAGAAATGGATATTGTTACATTGTCTATTATCAAATCTTCCATTGATGGATCTGTTTCTTTGACTGATAATATAAAGGAAGCATCAGTACTAGTAGTATCAGCTATTATAGTTAGTGAATATAGTGCCCATGAATCACTATTAATAGAAGTGTATGGAGAATAAGTCATATAAGATGCAATAGTAGCAGTACGTTTAATGCCGGTTCTAATATCACCTTTTCCTTTAGCATAAAATTCTATTTTATAAGCTGTACCGTCCTCAATTGCTACTGACTCGGTAGTGAATCTTTTATGATCAGTTGTGTTATTAATAATTTGACATGAGTTATTTCCATCATATGGATCAGTAGTGTATTTAACCACATTACTTACACTGATATTAGTTCCACTGCCACCCCATCCATCAGGGTATGAACCATCTGTCCATGTTTCGAAATCAGACTGGAAAATTACCTGACCAAACATTGTCAGACCAGTCATTAATGCTACAATTGTAATAATTAATTTTTTCATATTATTGTTTTTTTTGGGTTTCAATTACAAAAATAATAAAAATTTTTAAATTGTACAAATAAAATGATAATTATTAATATTTTTTTATTTTAATAAAAAAATATTAAATAAATTTGTAAAAAACTATTTGCATTATGACTAATGAAAAATTAATAGACCTTGCTACTCAAGTGAGAAGAGATATTATTAGAATGACAAATATGGCTAAGTCTGGACATCCTGGTGGCTCTCTAGGTTGTGCAGATTTTCTTACACTTCTATATTTCGAAATTATGGATTTAGATCCTAAAAATTTCACTTTAGAAGGGCATAACGAAGATATATTTATATTATCTAATGGACACATTAGTCCTGCTTTTTATTCTGTTTTGGCACGTAGAGGATATTTCCCTATTGATGAATTAGCTACTTTCAGACGTATTAATAGCAGACTGCAAGGACATCCTACGCCATCAGAGCATTTGCCTGGCGTACGTTTCGCAGCTGGCTCATTAGGTCAAGGGCTATCTATAGCTATAGGTTGTGCTAAAGCTAAAAAACTTGACAATGA
>JAHDSP010000198.1 GCA_018432645.1 Bacteroidales bacterium
CAAGGTGTATCTCTTACATTGAAAAAAGGAGATTTTATCTATTTGATAGGAAAAACTGGAAGTGGCAAATCTTCATTATTAAAAACATTATATGCAGATCAACCCTTTAATGGAGACAAAGGAATAGTACTTGGTTATGATTTAAAAAACATAAAACCAAAACAAATCCAAGAGTTACGAAGAAAAACAGGTATTATTTTTCAAGATTTTCAATTATTAACAGATAGAAATGTAGAAAAAAACCTAGAATTTGTGCTTAAAGCAACTGGATGGAAAGGTAAAAACCAAATTAACGATAAAATAGACGAAGTTTTAGAAATGGTAGGTCTGCGAGATGTAAGAAAAAAAATGCCACATCAATTATCTGGTGGTGAACAGCAAAAATTAGTTATCGCTCGAGCCTTATTAAATGATCCAGAACTAATTTTAGCTGATGAACCTACTGGCAACCTAGACTTAGCTTCATCAAAAGATATATTAGATATTTTGATAAAATTAAAAAATAATAATCGAGCTATTATAATGGCTACACACGATTTATTATCTATACAGTCTTATCCACAGAAAACTTTCAAATGCGAAGATGGTGTCTTTGCAGAAATGATGTGAGAGGTATTGGGTTTTAATAGTCCACAAATGAACACAAATGATAAATTAAGGTTGATGAGTTGATGAGTTGATGAGTTGATGAGTTTAGCAAGATATTAGTTGTAAATTACTTAACAAATTTACTTAAAAAGTTAAATCATCGGTGTTAATTTGTGTAAATCTGTGGATAAAATTATAGGTATTGCGGGTTGTTATTTATTGTCCACATATGTACAAAAATAAAAATTAAAAACAAAAAATTATGAAAATATTAATTGTAATTAATAATGCTCCATATGGTGATGATAGACCATATAATGCGTTGAGAACAGCTATGACATTGCAAAAAGAACATGATAATGTCTCAGTTAAGGTCTTTTTATTTGCAGATGCTATATTTTGTGCTAAATCTGAACAAAAAACTTCAGATGGACAATATAATATCGAGCGAATGATTAAAAGTATATTGTCTCATGGAGCAGAGGTAAAAGTATGTAGTAGCTGCGCTGCTGTGAGAGGTATAAATGAGAGCGATTTAATACCAAATGTACAATTGAGTAATATGAAAGAATTCACTCAATGGGTTATAGATTGTGATAAAATCTTATCATTTTAGTGTTTTATAATAATAGCTATATTTACTAATTTTGCAATGAAATTTTCTAAAATTTAAAATGTCTGCAAATAAAAAAATTGCTATTCATACCTTAGGATGTAAGCTTAATTTTGCTGAATCTTCTTTTTTATTAGATAAATTCAGAGAAAATGATTATGAGATAGTATCTTTTAATGAAGATGCAGATGTTTATATTATACATAGCTGCACCGTTACTGCTACTGCTGACAAAAAAACTCGTCAAATTATTAATAAAGTAAAAAATGCAAAGCCCACAGCTCAGATAGCCCTCATTGGCTGTATGGTAGATAATTTATCCTCTGATAATGCTATTTTTAATAAAACTACCTGGGCACTAGGGAATAAAGACAAAATGCTGCTGCCAGAGATTATAGAAAATGAAAATTATGATTATATTTCTAATGATTTTGATTTTCAATTAGCTGTTAGTACGCTTGACAGGACTAGATCATTTCTAAAAATCCAAGATGGATGCGATTATTTCTGTACTTATTGTACTATACCATATGTACGTGGTCGTAGCAGAAGTGCTAAGATAGATGATGTATTGAAGCAATTAGATAAGTTGGTAGAAAAAGGCATAAAAGAAATTATTTTCACTGGTGTAAATATCGGGGATTTTGGTAAAAATGATGGTGAGAATTTTTATAATTTACTTAAAACTATTGCAGATAAGCATTATCCTATGAGATTTCGTATTAGCTCTATAGAACCAGATTTATTGAGCCAAGAAATTATAGATTTAGTCGCTAGTGAGGAAGCTTTCATGCCACATTTTCATATTCCCCTACAGCATGGTAGCGATAGGATTTTGAAATTGATGAGGCGTAGATATACTTCTACAGATTTTTCTAATCTTATTTATTCAATTAAAAAATCTATTCCAGAATCTTTTATTGCTAATGATGTCATTGTAGGCTTCCCAGGTGAGAACGATAATGACTTTGATGAGATGTATGCGTTATTAAAAGATTTGCCCATTGCATATTTACATGTTTTCCCATATAGTGATAGACCTTTAGCTAAATCATTTAATTTTGCTGATAAAATCTCGCCAGAAATTAAAAAACAAAGATCTACTGCTTTGATTAAATTGAGTAATAATAAACATGAAGATTTTTGTAAAAAATTTTTAAATATGACGGCCAATGTCTTATGGGAGGCAAAAAATGATGATGATTTTATCAGTGGATATACTGAGAACTATATTCGTGTTTTTAGTAATTTCGATGAAAATTTAATTAATAAAATTTCTAAGGTAAAATTAGAAAAAATAGAGAATAATAGAATAATAGCTAAAACAATAGAATAATGAAAAATGAAAGTTTAGTAGAGATTTTAATGCCAAAAGTGATAGAGCTAGTAGAGGAAGTTGGCGATTTCATAGTAAACGAAAGGCGAAATTTTGACTTGAATAGAGTAGAGGAGAAGTCGCCACGCAATTTAGTCTCTTATGTAGATAAAACTGCAGAGGAAAAATTAATTGATGGGTTATCGATTTTATTGCCAAATAGTAATTTTTTGAGTGAAGAATTTAATAGTTTAGAAATATTAGAAGAACTCAGCTGGATAATTGATCCATTGGATGGTACTACAAATTTTGTTCATAATTTTCCTCTTTATACTATAAGTATAGCTCTAGCTGTAGAGCAAGAACTGATGCTAGGTGTAGTTTATGATCCTCTGCACAAAGAGATGTTTCATGCTACTGGCAATCATGGTGCTTATCTGAATGACAGGCAAATTCATGTGTCTAAAACATCTACTTTTAATAATTCTTTGTGGGCAACAGGTTTCCCTTATCAAGATTTTGGTAAATTAAAAGAATATGTAGATTTTTTCTATCATCTTATAAAAGTTTCTCATGGTGTACGTCGCTTAGGTAGTGCAGCAGCCGACCTAGCATGGACAGCTTGTGGCAGAGTAGATGGTTTTTATGAATATGGACTCAGCCCATGGGATGTGGCTGGTGGTGCTATAATTGTTAAAGAAGCTGGTGGTAAAATTACAAATTTCACTGGTGGTGATGAAGTATTATTCTCTAAAGAAATTATCGCTAGCAATAGCTTAATACATGATGAATTTTTAGATAATTTCGAAAAAATCTATTTCAGCATTTAAAAATTAATAGCTTGCATGCTACCTTTGGTTAAAAAATATTTTAATGAGATATCAGACCTTCAGTTATCTCAATTAGAAAATTATAAAAATATTTTATTAGATTGGAATACTAAAGTAAACTTGATTTCAAGAAAGGATCAGGATAATTTCGAAGAACATCATTTACTTCACAGCCTTGCAATTACTAAATTTTACAAATTTATTCCTCAACAAAAAGTTGTGGATATAGGCACTGGTGGCGGTTTACCTGGAATACCTTTAGCTATTATTTTTCCACAAACAGATTTTATCCTTATAGATTCTAGAAAAAATAAAATCATAGCTTTACAAGAAATAGTTTATAGCCTACAATTAACCAATGTTACTGTTATAAATGAAAGAGTAGAAAACATAACTATACCATTTAATCTAGCTATTGGAAGAGCAGTGGGGAATATGCGAACATTGATTAATTGGATTATGCCAAACATTCGCCCTCTACAATCTGAACCATTTTTAATTTACCTCAAAGGTGATGATGTTTTCGATGAAATCTCATCATTAAATTATAAATATACTATAAAATCTATTAAAGAAATACTAGATTTACCATATTATCAGGATAAATATCTAGTAATGCTTTATAAATGATCAAATCATCAACCACTATTTTACTTTGCAAATAATATTTTACTAATTTTCTTTATTTTTGTAGAAAAAATTGAAACTTCCAAGGTATCTATCATCTAAGCTCATAAAAAACAAACAAGAAGGTTCAGCACGACCAGTACTGATAATTGCTCAGATATCTATTGCTATTAGCATCATTGCTATGTTAATATCTTTTTCTATAATTAGAGGTTTCAAAACTGAAATTAAAAATAAGGTTGTAGGCTTTAATGGACATTTACAAATAGCGAATTATAGCAACATAGCAGATGCTTTTAGCACCGATCCAATTGTTTATCCACGTGATGATGTAGAGAGCATCAAATCTATAAAAAATGTAATTTCTGTAGCACCAATTGTAGAAAAACCAGCTATTTTACACGAGAATGATTTAATAGAGGGCATAGTATTCAAAGGTATAAATAGAGAATATCCTACCGATTTTTTTAATAAAAATTTAGTAAAAGGTAGATTGCCAAATTTAGATACTGCACTTAAAGAAGTTTGCATTTCAGAAAATATAGCTAAAAAATATAATTTGGATATAGATAGTGCTGTGAGGGTGTATTTTTTCAAAGAAGGACAATATACACCACGAGGGCGAAAATTGAAAGTTGTAGGGATATATAATACTGGATTGCAAGATTATGATAATCATTATATCCTTGGAAATATAAAAATACCACAACAACTTGATGGATGGGGAGATACATTGGTAGGAGCTTATGAAATATTTTTGTCAAATATAGACCTCATTGATTTTCTAAAACCAATAATTTTGCAAAAACTAGATTATGATGTTCAACTAATAGATGTCAGAGAAAAAGAAAGTCGCTTTTTTTCTTGGTTAGAAATGCTTAATAGTAACGTAATAGTTATCTATATACTAATGGCTATAGTAGCTTTTATCAATATCATAGGAATATTACTTATATTAATATTAGAAAAAATCAAATTTATAGGATTAATGAAAACTCTAGGAATGACAAATAAAAAACTTTCATCAGTATTTCTATGGCTTACGATGAGATATATAATGTACAGTTTATTAATAGGTAACATAATCACAATTGTAATAATTATTATTCAGAATTTATGGCATGTAATACCACTAAATGAGACGATGTATTATATGTCTTATGTGCCGATGCAGTTAAATTTGGATTATTTTTTAATTGCAAACTTAGCAATAATAATTCTTGGATTATTGGGAATAATCATACCACGAATAGTAATAAGGCAGATATCACC
>JAHDSP010000094.1 GCA_018432645.1 Bacteroidales bacterium
AAAAAATAATATTTAATGCGCAAATTAACTTTTTTAATATTATTAATTTTACCTATAATAATTTTTTCACAAGAAATTAAATTTCTAGATAAACCATTTGTAATCGAAAATTTTAATAATGTAGAATTACCATATTATATAGAGACTTCAAATGCAATACCTCTTAATAATAATTGGGATTTTTATTTGAATGTAGATAGTACATACTTGATTACTTCTGAACAAATAGAAGAATATTCTAGTAATTTGACTAATAATTTTGATATTCATTATAATGAGCAAATAGTAAATGGCAAAAAACAAATTGTTTTTTTCATTTGTCCTTTTCGTAAAGTTTCTGATAATTTGATAGAGGTTTTACAAAATTGGAATATTCAAGTGATATTCTCTCCTACTCAATCAAATGCTATTTCTCAGAAAAGAACATATGCTTCTAGCTCTGTATTATCAAATGGACAATGGATAAAGCTCAGTACTAAGCAAAAAGGATTTCATTTGATTACTTATGAAAACTTAGTGTCATGGGGACTAATATCTTCTCCTATAGCGTCAGAAAAATTGAGAGTTTATTGTAATGGCAGTCGTATGCTGCCTGAGGCTAATAATGTCCCACGTTATGATGATCTTCACGAAATATCAATAGACATACGTGATGGTGGAGATGGTACTCTAGATCCTGGTGATTATGCTATTTTTTATGTTGAGGCACCCGTCTATTGGGATTTTGATCATACCTCAAAAACCTTTGTTCATTCTCGTAATCTTTATTCAGAAAAAAATTATGTTTTCGTAACTATAAATGATGTAGGGACACCACAACGCATAAATACAGCTATATCGCCTACTGGTAATATTGACTTGTCTGTTAATACATTTATGGATTATAATTTATCAGAAAATGAATTATATAATTTTAATAAAAGTGGTAAACAGTGGATAGGTGATAAATTTGATTATACTCTCAGCAGGGATTATTCTTTTTCTTTTCCCAATATAGTAGCAGATTCTAATGTATATATTAAAGCGCGAGTTTATGGTAAATCAGAGTTACCATCATCTTTTAGATTAATTTATGGCAGTAATAGCTACACTATTCCTATTCAACCAGTGAGTGGCTACTTAGATGATTATGCTAAATTAGGTATTGCTAATGTCAGTTACAAATCATCAAATCCTACTATTAATATTACTCTAAAATATCAACAGGGAAGTAGTAATAATGCTGTAGGCTGGTTAGATTATTTAGAAGTAATCGCTTGGCGTTATTTAACTTTCTATGGTTCTCAGTTGAGCTTTAGTCATCCACTTTTACCGAGTAATAAGATTGCTAAATTTACCATTGCTAATGCTCCTAGTGATATTTATTTATATGACGTTAGTGTACCCGAACATCCGATTAGAATCGTCGGGACTCATAGCTCATCTAATTATCAATTTGTAGATAGTACTAATAAAATCAAAAATTATGTTGCTGTTTCTAGCACCTTTATTATTCCCACTTACGAAGGGACAGTAAGTAATCAAAATTTGCATGCATTACCACAAGTAGATTACATTATAATAGCTCCTAATAGGTTTTATCAGATGGCAAAAAGATTAGGAGATCTTCATCTGGAACAAGAAGGCTTGAGTTATATAATCGTTTCCCCAAACATTATTTATAATGAGTTTAGTAGTGGCAAACAAGATATCTCAGCTATTAGAGATTTTATAAAAATGTTTTATGATAGAGCAACTAATGATAATGAGAAACCCAAATATGTGTTGCTTTTTGGTGATGCATCCTATGATTACCTAGATCGAATTAATAATAATACTAATATAATACCTACCTTTCAATCAATAGCTTCAGTGAGTCCAACGGCTAGCTATGCTTCAGATGATTTCTATGCTTTACTCGATGATGGTGAAGGATATGAATGTAATGGAGCTCTAGATATAGGTGTCGGCAGACTGCCTGTCATTGACGAGAGTCAGGCATGGGCGATGGTAAACAAAATAGAAAATTATTATAAAAAACAAGGTCGTAATGACAGTATTATTATTTGTAATGAAACAGAATGTTTGGTGCCACAATTAAGTGATTGGCGAAATAGGATAGTTTTAGTAGCTGATGACGAAGATGGAAATCTGTATGTAAATCAAGCTGAAAATATTGCTACCTTAGTAGAAAATAAAGCTCCGCAAATAAATATTGAAAAAATTTATTTGGATGCTTACCCACAGATATCTACACCTGCTGGACAAAGAGCCCCCAATGTAAATGCAGCTATTAATAAAGCTTTTGCAGATGGTATTCTTTTGTTTAATTATATTGGACACGGCGGCGAAGAAGGTTTGGCTCATGAGAGAATTCTACAAATTGCTGATATTCAATCCTGGCAAAATAAATGTGCTATGCCTTTGATGATCACTGCTACTTGCGAATTTAGCAGATATGATGATCCTGGTAGGACCTCTGCTGGTGAATATGTGATACTCAATCCTAATGGTGGTGCTATTGCTATGATGACTACTTCTAGAATTGCTTATAGCTCTTATAATGCTATGCTCAATAATGCATTAATGGATACTTTGATGAGTTTATCTAGAACAGCTAGCCCTTCTTTTGGCGATATTTTTGTAATTGCCAAAAATGCTTCAAATAATGCTAATGCTTTGAAAAATTTTATTCTATTAGGTGATCCAGCTACTCGAATTGCTTTCCCAGCTAATAATATTATTATCGATAGTATAAACAATAAATCTATAGATTACCTCGATACATTGTCTGCTTATGAATTCATATCTATCACTGGACATTTAGAAGACTTCAATGGAACTTTGTTAAATGATTTTGATGGTACTATTTATATAACTATGTATGATAAAAAACAAGAATTCTCTACCTTAGGCACAGATCAAAATAGCTCTCCAGTACCTTTTAAAGTCTTTTCTAATATTGTATACAAAGGGTCGGCTTCAGTACACAATGGATTATTTGTTATACAATTTTATATGCCTATAGATATACAATATAATATTGATAAAGGTAGAATAACTTTATATGCTGAAAATGGCAAAACTGATGCTAGCGGTTATACAAATAATTTTTTGGTTGGTGGCTCAGCTACTCCAATAGCGGATAATCAAGGACCACAAATTAATCTTTATCTCAACTCTACTAATTTCCGTAATGGTGATGTAGTAAATGAAAATCCAACTTTATTGTCTTATATTTATGATGAACACGGCATTAATATTACTGGTCAAGCTATTGGACACGATTTGGTAGCATGGATAGATAATGATTATTCTAATCCATTGATTATGAATTCTTATTTTAGATATTCATTAGATTCTTATAAAGATGGATATCTTATCTACCCATTATCTGACTTATCTGCTGGTGAACATTCCATCACAGTGAGAGCTTGGGATGTTTTCAATAATTCATCAGAAGCAAGTATTAATTTTCAAGTAATACCTGATAAAAACCTTACCATTAGTAAAATATTCACTTATCCTAACCCTATGATTAGTAATACTACATTCTATATTCAACATAATCAAGCTTGCTGTAATAATAAAATTATAATAGAAATTTATGATCTTTTAGGTAATATAATCGCAGTTTTAGAAAACGAAAGCTACAATGATGCTTATTATAATACAGAAATACAATGGGATGGGACTACTATCAATGGCGGTACTATAGCACCAGGTATTTATATTTTCAAAGGATGGTTAGAAAATGATATGGGCAAAACTTCTATTGCTTCTGGCAAAATTTTAGTGATTTCTGATAATTAAGTGATATAATAAATTTGATTTTTTTTCGTAATTTTGTTTTTAATTTGTTTATAAAAAATAATATGCAAAAAATTGGTTTTAGTATAGTAATTTTAAGCTTATTCTGTAATTTGTTTACATTAGAGGCACAGACTAATCAAGATGTATTAGGACAAACAGGCGATAGATTAAATACTATCACTACGGCTGTACCATTTTTATTAATAGCACCAGATGCTAGATCTGGTGCTATGGGAGAAGTAGGTGCAGCCACTCCTCCAGACATCAACTCTATGCACTGGAATCCTGCTAAATATATTTTTATTGATGGAGATTATGGTGTTACTATTTCATATACGCCATGGATGAGAAAGCTTATCAATGATATTAATTTAGCATATGTCAGCGGGTACTATAAATTTGATAAAAATCAAGCTATAGCTGCCTCATTACGATATTTTACTTTAGGAGAAATACAGTTTGTAGGTATGACACCTGACGAAAATCTAGGAACTTTTTCTCCTACTGAGTTTTCTATTGATGTTGCATATAATAGAATTTTTGGTGATAATTTCTCTTTTGCTATAGCTCTCAGATATATTTATTCTAATCTTTCTGGTGGTACTCCCGTAGGCACTGGCCATGCAGAAACTAAACCTGGACAGTCAGTAGCTGGTGATGTAGCTATTTTTTATAAACATGATTTTAAAATTAATAAACGTGATTCACGTATAGCTTTTGGTATGGATATTTCTAATCTAGGAGCTCGCATTACCTATAGTGAGCTGGGATATAGAGCTTTTTTACCTACCAACATTCGCATTGGACCTAGCTTTACATACAATATCGACGATTTTAATGCCATCACTGTTGCTTTTGATTTAAATAAACTTTTAGTTCCTACACCTCCACTATATACTTATGACTCAATAACTGAAGAATATGTTATAGCTAAAGGAATGGACCCTGATAGATCTGTTGTAAATGCACTGTTTACATCTTTTTGGGATGCTCCTGGTGGTTTCAAAGAAGAACTACACGAAGTTATTTTCAGTGGAGGAATAGAATATGACTATTCAAGACAATTTTTTGTTAGAGCTGGCTATTTCAATGAGCATAAAACCAAGGGTAATCGTAAATTCGCTACATTTGGAGTAGGTGTCAGATATAATATTTTCGACTTAAGTTTCTCCTATTTAGTACCTTTCGAGCAACATCACCCACTAGAGAATGTGTTGCGTTTTACAATGACTTTCAATTTTTTCAAACCTCAAAATAAACCTAAATAGTGAATGAAAATCTTAGAATAGGATTTGGATTTGATATTCATAAATTAGTAAAAAATAAAAAACTATTCCTTGGTGGTGTAGAGATATCATACAAGTATGGATGTATGGCTCATAGTGATGGCGATGTACTTATTCACGCCCTTATAGATGCTATGTTCGGCGCTCTCAATCTAGGTGATATAGGCTCTCACTTCCCCGATAATGATATGAAATTCAAAAATATTTCTTCTATAGAATTACTCAAACAAACTATTGAAATTTGTAAACCTTTCAATTATAATATTTCTAATATCGATAGCACTATCATCCTGCAAAAACCAAAATTGCAACCTTATATTGAAATGATTAAAGAAAATCTTTGCAATGTTCTAAATATTTCAAAAGACAAATTATCTATTAAAGCTAAAACAAATGAAAAATTAGATAGCATAGGTAAAGGCAAAGCTATTTCAGCGTATTGCATTATTTTACTTAAAAAAAATTAAACTATTTTTGGCTCTATAACGTTTTGAGTGTGTAAAGATTAAAAATAAATTTTATTTATTTTTGGACAGTTAAATATTAACCACAAAGTTCTCAAAGAAGGCACAAAGAACACAGAGAATGATAGAGTTAAAATGTCTGAATCAGGATTTTAAGGATTAAAAGATTTTGGGATTGAATTTATAATTTGTGCTCATTTGTGTGCATTTGTGGACAATAAATAACAACCCGTAATGTCTATAATTTTATCCACAGATTAACACAAATTAACACATATAATTTAGTTTTTTAAGTGTATTTGTTAATTAATTTACTACTAATATCTTGCTAAACTATTCAACTTATCAACTCATCAACTCGTCAACTCATCAACTTATCAACTTATCAACCTTAATCTTTTATTTGTGCATATTTGTGAATTTGTGGACTAACTTAAAACTAATATCTTACTAAACTCCTTATCCCATCACTTATCACTAATCACCTATCACTAATCACCTATTCTCCCCCTCACCCAGTCACCCAGTCTCCCAGTCACTTCGTTTCCCAGTCTCCCCATCACCTCGTCCCTCCAAAAAACATAGATTGCTCAAAACTTTGACGTCATTTCATAAAAAAATATTGACATTCTATTTTTTCGCTTAAATATCAAAAAAATCATTTAATTTTGTATTGTCAAGCTTTTAAAATTAAAAGATATGAAAAAATCAATCCTAATTATAATAATAATTTCATTTAGCATTTTAGCCTACGGGCAAACAGGGAAATTTTCAGGTGGCTTATTGTTTTCTCCTGAGATAAACTTTTACGAAGCTGAAAATAATGATAAAAAAGCAAGCATAAATTACAGATATGGCCTGATAGGTGAATTTAAAATTAATGAGTATTTATACATTCAAAGCGGTATAAGTTATATAAGACAAACTTATGATATTTTCAGGTCATATAATGGTTGTGCTTTTAATCCTGATGAAGTGTATCCTGCTGTAATAACCTATATAAATAAAAACGATTATTCAATAATTTCCATACCTATACAATTGAAAATTAAAAAAACATTTGACGATAGTAAATTCTCCCCTTTTATTTCATTAAATGTGAATAATAACTTTCATTTACTTAGTAAATATTATTCTGATTATGACTCAAATGTTGATGAGTTAAAAGATGTAAAATATTTTGGGAATACTGGAAATATTGGTTTTGGTATTGAATATTTATTATGTAGCAAAATCAAAATGAATTTATCTACCCATATAAGGATTATTGAATATCGTAAAAAAGATCCTATAGTTTATGAAAAAGAAGATCAGATAAATACCTTCAATAATGTAGGTTTATCGATATCAATATTATATGTATTATAA
>JAHDSP010000380.1 GCA_018432645.1 Bacteroidales bacterium
AACTATTTCATTTTTTTTATTCTCCCAGAATTATAAATAACATTGATAGAGCTTAGCAACATAGCTGCTTCTGCGATGATAGGGTGGAGGAGAGACATCATGGCCATAGGTACTGCTATTATGTTGTATATAAAAGCCCAGAAAAGGTTTTGTTTTATTTTTTTAAAAGTTAATTTAGATAAATTAATAGCATCCAATATTTTTGATATATCACCTTTTGAGATTATAATATCAGCACTCTCGATAGTGAGGTCTGAGCCTGTGCCAATAGCAACACCTATTTCAGCTGCTTTCAGGGCTGCTGCATCATTTATCCCATCGCCTACCATCATTACTTTTTTACCTTCTATTTGATATTTTCTAATAATATCTACTTTTTTTTCTGGTGATACACCTGCCCACACCTCGTCTATTGAGATTTTATTTGCAATAGTATGAGCTGTTATTTCATTGTCTCCAGTAACCATAGCAGTTATCAACCCTAATTCTTTAATTTTTGCAATAATACCAGCTGAATTCGACTTCAAGGTATCACTAATTCTGATGTAACCTATTAGTTCATCATTTTTTGTAATTTCTAACACTGTTTCTCCATTTTCAAGGAAATTTAAATAATTTTCTGCATAAATTGGTTTACCTATATTAAAAATATCATTATTAAATTCCCCTTTAATGCCCTGCCCACTAATTTCTTCTACATTTGTTATTGTTATTTTATTGAATTTAGCTTTGTCAATAACATAATTAACTATTGCTTTTGCTAGGGGATGTATCGAATTCTCTTCTATATTAGCTATAACATTTAGAACCTCATCATCTAAATTATGATCTACAACCGTTAATTGACCTGTTGTGATAGTACCAGTTTTATCAAATAAAATCACATTAATATCTTTAGCCATTTGGATAGCTTCACCATTTTTAATTATTAAACCTTTTTTAGCAGCTACACCACTAGACGTTACTAGAGCCATAGGAGTTGCTAATCCCAGCGCACATGGACAGGCGATTACTAAAGTAGCTACGAAAGAAAAAATGGCAGTAGACAAAGCTCCTGCATCTGTAATAATCCAAGGAAAAATATTTGCTGCTTTATGTAAAAAAGGTAAATATAGTTCATAATTAAAAAACCAAAACACAAAGCTTAATAAAGCTAATATCAAAACTATGGGAACAAAATATCTTGTTATTTTATCTGCCAGAGCTTGTATGGGCACTTTAGACGATTGAGCTTCTTCTACTAATTTTATCATTTGATTGATAAAAGTATCTTCTCCTACTTTTTCTACTTTTACATTTATAATACCATTCTCTACAATAGTGCCACTTATCACATTGTCATTAACTGTTTTATAAACTGGAAGTGGTTCTCCTGTAACCATTGATACATTAATTGAAGCTTTACCTTCAATTATTTTACCATCCAGAGGTATTTTTTCACCTTGGCGAATAATGATGATTTCACCTAATTTAACAGCATCAATGGGTGTTTCTATAATTGTTTCGTTATTCAATACATTTGCTGTATTTGCTTTTAATGAGATCAAAAGTCTAATCTCTTTAGCAGCATTACTTTTCATCCTAGACTCTATATATCTACCTATGAGATTGAGAGTGATAATCATGGCTGCAACCGTACCAAATGAAAGTACATCTAATCCTAAAATTGCTAAAATATTTGTTAACCAAGCAGATATAGCTCCTATTGATAATAATGTATCCATATTAGTGTGAGAATGTATCAGAGCAACCCAAGCATTTCTGAGCATTTTTCTACCAGTGATAAATATCACTGCTGTGCTAGCTATTAGTTCTATAACGATGAAATAAGGTATATGTATTCCGCTCATATGAATAATCATCAGCAACATCAATGGAATAGTAATATAAAGCGATAAATTCATATTTCGCTTTGCTTCTTGAAATTGTTTTTCTATTAGATCTTCTGTGTGAGCTTCCATGGTGGCTTTATAACCTGCTTTTTCGATAGCTTTTTTTATATCTTCAAAACTAATATTATCATTAGCTATTACAAATGCTTTTTGAGTAGCTAAATTTACAGATACATATTTGACTCCATCCAATTTTTTAACTGCATTTTCTACATTTTTTACACACATGGCACACACCATGCCCTGCACACTAAATGAAAATTTCTTTTCCATAATTATAATATTTATTAATGCAAAAATAATATTAATGTATGAAGTTTTATTAAAAGATGATTAATATTAATCAAAACATTTTAGTAATTGTGATTATTTCACTAAAAATATAGCTATATGACAATTTTTATAGGCAATCTAATTTGGATAAAGAAAATACAAAGAGGATTTTTATAACTAAAATTGTTCAAATAATCCATTGTGGCAAATACATTACCACTAAATTTCTTTTAGAAATGGATGCCTGGTAAGAAAAAGGGGAATGTGTAGAACTAATATATTGTTATACTTAACTATTGTTATTTATATCTTTGTTTCATCAATTTCCAATACTTGTCCCACGCCCATCTGTCGTGGGATGACAGATTTAATAGTCTGCCAATGTCAGGATCTATCTTATCTTTTAAATACTTATTCATCACTACAAACCACATCAAATAGCTCTGTAAGTACTTTGTAGCCACCCCGTGGAATCTACTCATCCATTTTTTAAAATTGTCTATCTTGCTCTCTATTATTTCTACACTGTATAGACCTCGCTTTATTTGCTTTTTGTTTACTATTACT
>JAHDSP010000244.1 GCA_018432645.1 Bacteroidales bacterium
ATACAGTTATCTATTTTTATGAGTATGTCTAGCATACATTTAAATTTCATGCCGTGTAATGGGAAATTATTAAAAAAAGAACATCAAAAAGGGCATAACTATCATGCTCGTAAAGCTAAAGCTTCTATGTTAAATGAAATGTCTACATTGATAATTCAATCAAATACTGGCAAACAATTATTAATGAGACAAATCGCAGGAGCTATGGCTCGTAGAGTTGTAACTTTTATTAATGAAAATGAATATGCTAAAGCGGGAGATACTATTGGCGTAATTCGTTTTGGTAGTAGAGTAGATCTATTATTGCCTATAGATACTGAACTATATGTTAAACTAGGGGATAAGGTAAAAGGTGGGTGGACACAATTAGGAAAATTGAAATATTGATTTTTACTATTATTTTTGTAAAAAAATAGTCTTATTATGCTAATACATACTCTTAAAAACTTTTTAAGTGATTTTTTTATCCATTATAGCATCGATCCTGATGAACTTAAGATCTCTTCTACCGAGCCACCTCATACAGGTGATTTTACATTTTATCTTTTCCCTTTATTAAAAAAAACTAAACTGAATCCAGAAGAGCTTTCTAAATCAATTACTCAGATCCTTTATGATAAAGATATCATTAAAAATCATGAAATAATCAAAGGATTTCTCAATGTTAGTTTATCTGATAATTTTTTAATAAATTATTTTCTGAATAATAAACAACAAATACTTAATTTCCCTAAAATTGGTAAAAATAAAACTATAATTATAGAGTTTTGCTCACCTAATACTAATAAGCCCTTACATCTTGGTCATCTACGCAATATTTTTCTCGGAACAGCCATTAGTAATATATTGCAAGAACTAGGCTACAACGTTATCAGAGCTAATCTGATAAACAATAGAGGCATACATATTTGCAAAAGTATGTTAGCTTATCAGAAATGGTTTAGCAACGAAACTCCTGAAAATACTCACACAAAAGGAGATCATTTGGTAGGTAAATATTATGTAGCTTTCGATGCAGAACTTAAAAAGCAAACTGAGCTATTAATAGCTCAGGGAATGAGCAAGGATGATGCTATAAAAAATGCTCCTATTATGCAAGAAGCTTATGAATTGCTAAGAAGATGGGAAGTTGCAGATCCAGATGTTCTAAAACTATGGGAAAAACTTAATAATTGGGTATTAGATGGATTTGATGAAACTTTAACAAGATTAAATGTACATTTTGATATAGTAGATCTGGAAAGTCAAATTTATCAATATGGCAAACAAATTATTTTATCTGCTTTACAGAAAGAGCTAGTTCATCAAGATGAGTCTGGTGCTATATATATTGATCTGACTAATGAAGGTTTAGATAAAAAAATTCTTTTACGCAATGATGGAACCTCAATGTATATTACTCAAGATATTGGGCTTGCTATTCATCGTTATCAGAAATATTCTCCTGATGAAATGATATATGTGGTAGGTAATGAACAGGATTATCATTTCAAAGTACTTAAAGCTATTCTAAAAAAATTAAACTATAACTGGGCAGACAATATTTATCATTTCAATTATGGCATGGTAGAACTCCCAGAAGGTAAAATGAAATCACGCGAAGGGACAGTAGTTGATGCCGATGATTTATTAGATGAATTAAAAGATTTAGCTAAGCAAACAGCTTCTGAATCAGGTAAATTAACTAATCTATCTAATGATGAATTAGAACATATTTGTGAACAAATAGGGCAAGGGGCTATTAGATATTTTATTCTCAAAGTTGATAGCAAAAAAAATATATTATACGATCCTAAAGCTTCTTTAGATTTTAATGGTAATACAGGACCTTTTATTCAATATACTTTTGCACGTATTAATTCTTTATTATCTAAAAAAGGTATTTCTATAGATAATGCTGCTGAGCTTTCATATAAAAATAATGATATTAATGATTTTGAAAGGAAATTAATTTTTGAATTATTAAATTATAATGAGTTAATAATTAATGCAGCCAATAATAAAAAGCCTGAGCTTATTGCAAATTATGTTTATAGATTAGCAGATAAATATAATAGTTTTTATCAAAACATACCTGTTTTAACTGAATCTGACAAAGATATTCAAAACATGAGATTGAGCCTGTCTGCTTATACTGCAAAAGTTATAAAGCATGCATTAAATTTACTTGGTATAGAAACACCAGAAAA
>JAHDSP010000452.1 GCA_018432645.1 Bacteroidales bacterium
AAATTTTAAAAGCACAAAATAAATGGATGGACAAAGATTGCTTCGAATGGTAAAATCAATTGGTAATTTTTTCAAATTGATTAGATGGCTAGACTTATTATTTATAGCTCTAATATTTTTTTTAGTTTATCAACAAATATTAACTCATTTCTATGCTCTTGATGGTACTGCGATGCCCATAAGCACACTAGAATATATTTTAATATCGCTATCCTTTATTCTTATGTCTGCTGCTGGCTATGCTCTTAATGATTATTACGATTATGGCATGGATGAAATTAATAAACCTGATAAATTAATATTACACCATAAACTACCATATAAAACAGGGCTCTATTCCTTTATAATTCTTATTTCATTAGGAATACTACTTAGTTTTTATCAATGCTTGGTGTGGAAAAATGGCGAAATATTTATTATTTACTTGTTTATAGCAGCTATGTTCTGGTTTTATAGTTCTAAATATAAAAGAGAACTAATTATAGGGAATATAATAATTAGCTTTATAGCAGCACTTACTATAATATTACCTTGGCTAATAATAATTTTTGAAGGTATGGATGCCCATTTATTACCTGTAAGTATGTGGAAAACTATGAATTTTTTCATTTTTAGCTATGCATTTTTGTCATTTTTTATAACTTTTGCTAGGGAGATTGTAAAAGATATACAAGATATAGAAGGAGATAAGGCATATGGTTGTCAAAATATTCCTATCAAATATGGCATTAAAACAGCTAAATTCGTAGTTACAATTTTAATGATTTTAATTTTAATTGAGCTTATTTACATTTCAGTTAGACTATTCTCTAGTGCATATAATATTATGGGATATTTCTTTGCATTAGTCTTAATACCATTTTGTATATACATTATCATAATGACATTAAAGTCAAAAGAAAAATCTCAATGGAAAAATTTAAGTGATACAATGAAGGTTTATATGCTGGCTGGCATTTTGTCTATGATTTTAATAAAAATTTAAGCAAAAAATTTTAAAAAATTTTTTGTAAGCGTAGTGAAAGTTTATTGTTTAAGTTTAAGTATTATAAATTTTTATTAATTTTGCCAAAAACATAATATTATGGAGTATACAGCCGAAGTAATAGAAGAAATGCTGTCTCTGACCAAAGAGGGCAAACGAGAATTCCTAGATAATCTCTACCAATTCCTAAATGAGAATAGATTAACAGCATTAGATTATCAAAGAATTAAGATTCTATCAACTGCTCCCATTTGTCCGAGATGTAAATGTGAGTATGTTACTAAAGCAGGTGTTCGCGATGGTAGACAAGTCTATAAATGTAAAAAATGTAAATATCAATTTCGAGAAACTGCCAAATCTCTTGTCTATCATATGCATAAATATCCTCTAATGCTGGAT
>JAHDSP010000528.1 GCA_018432645.1 Bacteroidales bacterium
TGATGACGATGAAGAATTGCGAAATATACAAGCCAAAGAACTTAGGAGAAAAGAGGTAATAAAAAATAAAAAGAGTAAAAATGATTTGTATGGATTGACAGCTATAGAGAAGCATACAGGCATATTTGTGAATTGGATAAATTTTAAATTCAGAGGTGTAGCTACCAAATACCTGCAAAGCTACATAATGTGGTATATAATAAAACACAAATATTTATTAAAGAAATTAATAGAAGATGTAGGCAGGATGCTGAATTTAGCTTCATCGGATCGGCAAGCATGGTTTGTGTATAGGGAGTTGAGATTAAATCCAATATTGATTTTAAAAGATTAATCTTTTACTTGCCCCTCTCATTTTTTTATAAATCCCCTTTTTTTCATATTTTTGAAAAAATTCTTTCTTAAAATATTTTTTTATGAATCTATCAATTATAATCCCCATTTTCAATGAAGAAAATACTATTACCATTCTTCTAGATAAATTAATTTCTTTGTCTTTCCCATCATTTATTAATTCTGTAGAAATAATCATCGTAGATGACTGCAGTACTGACAGTTCTCATAATGTAGTTTCTGAATTTATTAAAAATAATAATTTCCAAATGAAATTAATTTCAAATCCAGTAAATAAAGGCAAAGGGTATGTCGTCAGACAAGGAATTAAAGCAGCTAATGGTGATTTGATTTTGATTCAAGATGCAGATTTAGAATTAGATCCTAATGATATTCCTAAAATGTTAAATGCACTATATGAATTGAATGTAGATTTTGTGAATGGTAGTAGATATTTGCCTGGTATAGTGCGTCCTTTACCATCTTTTAGTAGATATATGGGAAATAGATTATTTACGTTACTAACCTCTTTATTAATAAATGTTAAGATTTCTGATGTAGCTTGTGGATATAAGCTTTTCAAAAAAAATTTGCTCGACAAAATAAATTTAAAAGAAAACGGTTTTGGTTTTGAAGCTGAACTCATAATAAAAACTATGCGTATAAATCCTACTAAAGTTGCTGAGGTTCCAGTACAATACATTCCTCGAACTATTACTACAGGCAAAAAATTAAAAAATAGGCACGCTTTTGGTATATTATGGGTAATTTTAAAATATGGACTTTTTAGATTCAAATGATGAGTGTTAAAAGTTTCAAAATAAATAAATTTGATCTTTCCATTGATAAAATTGTAATTTTTTTTATAATTACATTGATGTGCATAAATATGCTCAATGTGAAAATGTGGAAAGAAAAAGAACTTCTTTACTGGGATGTGGTTTCATACTATGCTTATCTACCTGCTACTTTTATTTATAAAGATTTGAGCTTAAAATTTATTGATGACTATTCTGGTGAACATGAGTTTGTATTTTGGCCTTCAACAGCACCTAATGGTAATTACGTTATTAAAACCAGCATGGGATTGAGCTATTTATATGCTCCTTGGTTCTTTATTGGTCATTTGATAGCTATAAATACTAATTACGATGCAGGTGGTTTCTCTGAACCATACAAGATTTGTTTACAGTTTGGCACTTTAATTTATTTTTTAATAGGGCTTTTATTTTTGAGAAAAGTATTATTGCGATATTTTAATAAATACATAACTGCTTTAGTTATTTTAGCTATAGTTTTAGGGACAAATCTATATTATTATGTTGTATATGAAAGCACTATGTCGCATAGTTATAGTTTTGTGTTGTTTTCTATTTTTTTGTGGGCTACTATGCGGTGGCATGATGATAGAAATTGGAAATTTACTGTTTTAATTGGACTTTTATCTGGATTAATTACATTGATCAGGCCAACAAATATTATTGTTTTAATAATTTTTGCATTGTGGGGAGTAACATCTTTTAATGGATTGAAAGAAAGAGCTCTATTATTTCTGCGAGAGTATCAAAAAGTAATAATAATGATGTTATGCTTCATTGCAGTTTGGATACCACAATTTATTTATTGGTATCAGCAAACAGGTCAAATATTTTACTATAGTTATGGTGAAGAAGGATTTTTTTTCACAAAACCTAAATTTTTTAAAAGTTTATTTAGCTATCGCAAAGGGTGGCTTGTATATTCTCCTATAATGGTTTTGTCATTGATAGGGTTACTATTGATGTCTAAATTTAAAGAAAAGGAAGGGTTGATGGCAATAGTCATTTTTACTTTTATTAATATGTGGATAATTTTTTCTTGGTGGTGCTGGTGGTGGGGAGGAAGTTTTGGCTACAGAGCATTGATAGATTCTTACGCTTTTTTAGCTATCCCAATGGGTAGTTTTATGAAATATAATTATGAAAAAAGAAGTAAAGTATTAAAAATTTGTTTTTCATTATTATTGACATTGATGATTTCTTATAGTGTTTTTATGACAGTGAAATATAGATATAAATCTGTCCATTATGATAGTATGACAAAGGAAGCATTTTGGTACAATTTTTTCAAAGTAAAAACTAAACCAGGATATTGGGAAATGCTTGATACACCAGACTATGACAAAGCTCTACACGGACAAGAAGAATAAATCAATATTTTATAACTTTTTTCCATCTTTTATGCGACCATAGGTAATCTGCTGGGTGTTTTTTAATAGCTTCTTCTAAAATTTTTGCGAATCTCTGTGTTAGCTCACCATCATTTATTTTTTCTTTTCCATCATATATTAATTGATATTTAGTGAAATATTCAAAAGGTTTTTTACTTATGATTTCTGCAAAAAAAACAGGTAGTTCAAATTTAGTTGATAAAA
>JAHDSP010000442.1 GCA_018432645.1 Bacteroidales bacterium
TATCAAAGATTCATTTTTTAATCTATATTGTATTAATCTTTTGACACTAGTAATTTTAATATCAAATTTTTTAGATATTTCAATTAATTGTGGTAACCTAGCCATAGTACCATCATCGTTCATTATTTCTACTAAAGTAGCTACAGGCTTCAGTCCTGCTAATCTACATAGATCTATAGCTGCTTCAGTATGGCCTGCACGTTCTAAGACACCACCAGGTTTAGCTATTAAAGGGAAAATATGTCCGGGTCTACCAAAATCTTCTGCTTTAGCCTCATCTCGTGTAAGCCAAAATATAGTTCTAGCTCTATCTGCTGCTGATATACCAGTAGTATTACCCTGACCTAATAAATCAATAGAAATGGTGAAAGCAGTATTATGTGGAGCTGTATTATGTTGCACCATCAATGGTAGGTCTAATCTATCTGCTACTTCTTGAGATAGAGGTGTACATATCAAACCTCTCCCATATTTAGACATGAAATTTATTATCTCTGGAGTTACTTTTTCTGCAGCTACTATGAAGTCGCCTTCATTCTCTCTGTCCTCATCATCTACTACTATTATTAGCTTGCCTATTCTAATGTCATCTAATACCTCTGGAATATCATAAATTACTTTATCCATAAATATTTTTAATATTTTTACAAAGATACATTTATTTTTTTATAATAAACGAGTAAATGATATATGATATAGTGGAAAACATTAATAATGCTATTATGAATTATTATACAATTTTTTTTTCAGATTACCTTGTAAATTTAAAAAGCCTTATTTACAAACCAAATTATATTATTTAACGATGTAACCATCTTTAATGTGTATAATTCGATCAGAAATATTAGCAAAAGACTCTTGATGAGTTACCAGTATGATAGTTAGATTTGCTTGAGTGTGCAATCTTTTAAAAAGATTTATGACTTCTTCTGCATTTTGGCTATCTAGGTTTCCTGTTGGTTCATCAGCTAATAAAAATTTAGGATCATTTATCAATGCTCTAGCAATAGCAACGCGTTGTTGCTCACCACCTGATAACTCTTGTGGTTTGTGAGTTAGCCTGTGCTTCAGATTTAATTCAGTCAATAATCTCTCAGCTTTCACTGTAGCCTTTTCTTTACTAATACCTGCTATTAATGCGGGCAGCATTACATTTTCTATTGCAGAAAATTCAGGTAATAAATGATGAAATTGGAAGACAAAACCAATATTTTTATTGCGAAAATTACTTAATTCTTTATCATTCAATTTATAAATATCTTTATCATCATATTTCACGGTACCTTTATCTGGTTTTTCTAGAGTACCTATTAAATGCAATAAAGTAGATTTACCTGCTCCACTAGGACCTACTATTGATATGAATTCATTATCTAAAATTTCTAAATTTATATCTTTTAATACTTCTACTGGTTTAAAAGTTTTGTATACGTTTTCTAATTTGATTTTCATTATTATTACTCAAAATTTTTTTAAAATTTATCTATAAAAAAAGTTAAATCATTTAACTTTATCACCTGGATTAGCATTAACATCAGCAAAAACAGGTAGCAATCTACCATCTTTATTTTCAGCGAAAATAACCATTCCTTCAGACTCTATTCCTCTTATTTTCTTTTTTTCTAAATTAGCTACTACGATGACATTTTTGCCAATAATTTCTTCAGGTTTTATATGCTGAGCTATGCCAGATATTATAGTACGAGTTATGCCACCGAAATCTATTTCTAATTTTAAAAGTTTGTCTGCA
>JAHDSP010000468.1 GCA_018432645.1 Bacteroidales bacterium
AATTATACTACTACAAAGACTTTCACAACTCCAAATTGTAATCCTCCTAATGTAACTGTAAATGCTAATCCTTCAACAATATGTAGTGGACAAAATACTACATTAACAGCTAGTGGAGCGAGCACCTATAATTGGTCACATAGTCTTGGTAGTGGATCTAGTAAAACTGTAACACCAACAGTTACCACAACATACACAGTTACTGGTACGGGATCAAATAATGCTACTAATTCCGCATTAATTTTAATTACTGTAAATGATTGCTCTACTACCCAACCTACAAATTTGTCAACAACATTATTAGGATGCCCAGATAATGAAGTAGAATTTCAATGGCAAAATTCTGGCACTGGCTGGTATATACAAGTATCCACTGATCCTGCCTTTCCACAATCTAATTCTTATATAAAATGGGTATCAGGTTTGACAACATATACTGGTCCAGCTAATTTTGTACTTCAGTCAGATGGCATAACTCTTTTAGATCATTTTCAGAGTAATACAACTTATTATTGGAGAATATATTATGGCAGTGGTAATTATACGAATACTTATTCATTTACTACTTTAGATTGTGGTCCTATTTTGCAAATTAGTATATCTGCTGATCAATTAGTTATTTGTAGTGGACAAAGTGCAATTTTATCTGCTAGTGGAGCTGATAGCTATGAATGGTCTGATAATTTAGGTACAAATGCTACAATAACTGTATTTCCAGTAACTACTACTACATATTCAGTAACTGGAACATCAGGTGGACAATCTGCTTCAGCTAGTATTACAATTACTGTTAATCAAACTCCTTCTCTCACTGTTTCAGCGACACCTAGTGAATTATGCCTTGGTGGTTCATCTACTCTTAATGTATCTGGTGCTAATAGCTATATTTGGTCAAATGGATTAGGCAGTAACTCTACTGTAAATGTAACACCTTCTACTTCAACAATATATTCTGTTATTGGTACGACAAATGATTGTTCTTCTTCTGCCACAATATTTGTAGAAGTATTACAACCACCAACTATTGGTACTGCAATGATTAACACTAACATAATTTGCCAAAATGATACAATTACTCTGACGCTGTCAAATTGTTCTATTAATGACACTTTACAATGGCAATTTTCTACTAATGGAATAGAATGGTTTAATATCCCAGGTGCTAATATTTCTCCTTTTAATTATTCTGTTACTGCTTCTGGCAATGTTTATTTTAGAGCACAAGTTTCTAATAATTGCGGTAGTGTCATAAGTGATATTTTAACCATTTTATCTAATCCTATCCCTCCTACACCTACTATAATTCCGATTGATAATGATCCAATTATTTTGCAATCAAATGCTCCTATTGGCAATCAATGGTATAAAAATAATAACCCTATTCCTGGAGAAACCAATCAAACATACATAGTTACCGACAATGGAACATATCATACTATTGTTACTATTAATGGTTGCTCATCTCTACCTTCTAATCAAATAACTATTAATAATGTAGGCATTAATGATTATACTGAGGATGAGATATTTATTTATCCAAATCCAGCACAAGACATTATTTATATCCAATCGAATAAACCTATCATCGAAGCAAATATTATTAATAATCTAGGACAATTAGTTGCTACATCAGAACAATCTAATTCTATAGAGGTTTATAATTTATC
>JAHDSP010000002.1 GCA_018432645.1 Bacteroidales bacterium
ATTTCATATTTACCATTTAATATATCATTAGTAAATTCTACTTCATATAATAAATTATTTACTTTATAAATCCATTTATCAATTCTTTCATCATTATATAATTTACCTTTTGCTATCACATCACCATTAATATCATATTCTACATATTCACCATTAGCTAAACCATCAACATAATAAATTTTTCTTTTTATATTTTCATTCGGATAATAAAAGATATACTCTCCATCTAAAAAACCATTTAAATATTCCATTTTTTCTATTACATTTCCTAGAGTATCGTAAACAATCCACTCGCCAACTTTCATATTATTTCGATAGTTTCCAGTTTCATAAATATTTCCATTTTCATAAAAATAATACCATTTTCCTTGATATTTACCTTTCTCATCGATTATTCCTGTAGCTTCTAATATACCATCTCTGAAAATATAAGAAGCTATTATTTTTCCATTAATATCGTAATCTCTTCTTACGCCATCAGGTATGCCATTAAAATAACTACCAATAGATTTAATATTACCATTCGGATAATAATCTCGTTTAATGTCGTGTATTTTAATATCAGAAGTTACTATCATCGTATCAGCTTCATACCTTTGAATAGATTTTAATTTATCAGTTTTCAAATCATAGGTTTTAGCTATTCCATATTTTAATCCATTTTTATAATAAATTTCTTGTTTAATTTTTTTAGTACTATCTATTTCTATCCATTTACCAGTTTTTTTATTATTTTCATCATATCTATTAATTGATTCTCTACTCAAAAGAAAACCATTTTTATAAGTATATATTGTAATAATTCTATTATTTAATGTATCATATTCATAACCTATACCATCAGGAACACCATTTTTATATGGTATAGATTTTATTAATTTTTTAGAATAAGTAAAAGTATGACAAGTGTCAACGAAAGTATCATTATTATATTTACATTTGGTGAAATATTTTTCATAAAATTTATAATAATCACCATTTTTAATACCATTAGTATAATTAATTATTTGTGATAAACTACCATCAATATTATAATATTTCCATGTGCTATCTAATAAACCATTATTAAATTTTCCTTCAGATCTCAAATTTCCATTATTATGATAATTAATCCAATATCCATGAGGTTTATCATTTTTAAAAAAACCAATACTACTTATATTTTTATTATCATAATAGTTAATAACTTTTTTAATACTATCTTGTGAATAAAGACAATTTATAAATAATAGAAATAAAATTAAAAAATTACTAATTTTCATTAAAAACTAATATAATTTTCAAAATTAATTAAAAATTAATTGATAAAACTAATCTTCAGCCATTTCCATCATTCTTAGAATTGGGATTTTAGCTTTTTGAATTATTTCATCACTTAAAATAATTTCATTATTTTCAATGGTAAGATTGTCATATATTTTTTCTAAAGTATTTAATTTCATATACATACAATCATTGCAACTACACGATTCATCAGCAGGAACTAAAATAAAATTAGTATTAGGTTTAATCTTTTGCATTTGATGTATAATACCAGTTTCAGTAGCTACGATATATTTATCATAATTTGTATTTTTAACATAATTTAACAATGCAGATGTACTACCGATAAAATCACTCATAGCTAGAATCATAGGTGAGCATTCTGGATGAGATATTACAGGAGCATATGGATTTTGTTTTTTCAGATTAATAATTTGTTGAGTTTTTAACTGATCATGTACATAGCAATGTCCATCCCATATTTGCATATTTCGTTTTGTTTTTTGCATTACGTAATTACCTAAATTTTTATCTGGAGCGAAAAGTATAGTTTTATCTTCCGGTATTTTGCTAACAATTTTAACAGCATTACTACTAGTAACAATGACATCAGATAACATTTTAATCTCGATAGACGAATTAATATAGGTAACAACGAAAGGATTATGATAAATATTTATCCAATTTTTAAAATCTTTTACTGGAGCGGCATCTACTAGTGAGCAACCAGCATTCATATCAGGGATAAAAACACGCTTTGATGGATTTAAGACCTTGGCAGTCTCAGCCATAAATTTGACACCAGCTAAAATAATTATATCAGCATCAGTGTTTTGAGCATATTTAGCTAATGCGTAGCTATCACCTACATAATCTGCTATATCTTGTATTTCGGGTATTTGATAATAATGTGCCAAAATTATAGCATTTTTTTCTTTCTTTAAATTTTTTATTTTTTCTTCAATATTTTTAATCATATTATCTTTTCTTTTTTCAAATTTTAAAATTTATAATAATAATAATGTTGTAAATATGTAGATAAGTTTTTTGCAAAATTAACTTTAAAAAATTATTATAATTTTATCAACATATTTTCTACAATAAATTTAATGCTAAATTAATGAATTTTATTAAAAAAAAATAAGTTATTAACAATTATCATTTTTTTATTAATTTTGAATTTGTAAATAAAAAATTTTTTATTTGTGGGATAAAAATGTAAATAACTTTAAAATAATTAATCAAAAATTTCATGAGTTACATTCTAAAAAATTCTTATATATAAAAATTTTTGTAAATAAAAAATGAAGTTATTAAAAGTTATCTACAAATTATCTAAAAGTTATCTTAATATTAAATGAAAGTTAATATAAAAAAATAATTATGAAAATAGCAATTGGATCTGATCATGCTGGTTATGAAATGAAAGAATTTATAAAAAATCAATTATCAGCAGAATATGAAATAGTAGATTGTGGCACTTATAGTGTAGAGGCAGTAGATTATCCTGATTTTGCTCATAAAGTGGCTGATTTAATAGTAAATGGAGAGGTGAAATATGGCATTTTGATGTGTGGCTCTGGTAATGGTGTAAATATAGTAGCTAATAAACACAAAGGTGTTAGGTCAGTATATTGCTGGATGCCAGAGTTAGCAGAGCTAGGTCGTAAACATAATGATGCTAATGCTTTAGCTTTGCCTGCTAGATTTATTGCTAAAGAATTAGCTTTAGAAATTGTTAAAAAATTTTTAATTACAGATTTTGAAGGTGGAAGGCATGAGAGAAGGATTAGTAAAATAGAGTGAGGGGGAGACGGAGAGAATGGGTGATAAGTGATAGGTGATAAGTGATAGGTGAGACTGGGAGACTGGGTGACAAGGAGACTGGGAGAAATGATGAGTATACGGATCAAGTGTATTCTACTTGCTACTTACTACTCGACTATTAATATTAGAAAGAGAAAGTTTATTATTTATTATCAAATTTATATGAAAAGCCAATTCCAAAGATTTCTTTGAATTGCGTGCGAGGTCCTTTTTTATCTATAATACCATCGTTATTTGAATCTATTTCAATAATGACGTCATCATCATAAATCATTTGTGCATAAAAACTAGCAGTAATAAATTTAGTAATTTTCATAGATAATAATACTTCTCCATCTACATCTAGATTTTGAGGTTTGTGTAAATAATTAGAAAATAGATCCAGTTTAGTTTTAATGGTTATATTATCAGTTATATCTTTATTCAATGCTATTCTAATATAGCCGCCCATTTCTGCTCTTGTATTTTTACCTTTAGTAATAATATTCCCTAAATTATCATATAAAGCTGGTTCTAAGCCAAAAGATCCAGCATTTGCCAAAGTTTGATTAGTTACAAAAGTAAATTTACCTGTTATAGGCGATATGAAAGCTGTTATGAAATCTACTGGTTTATAATCTATACCTGCAGCAATGTGTAAATATGCTGGAGACATAAAGTCTGAAATTAATACTGAATCATTAGGATAATTGTATCCTGGTGTCATTTGAGTTTTAAAAGTTAGAAGGGAAGACATATATAAATTTTTTGAAATTTCTCTTCCATATTTAGAAAATAATTCAATCCTATCATCAGTTTTTCTTAGATTTTCTTTCCCTTCAATAAACATACCATAACCTATGTCAAGAGAATTATCCCAAGAATTTTTATTTTTTAAATAATTAGCATTAAAGCTAATCAATCCATTAGCAGAAATATTATTTTGCCCTCCAGCAGCCCAATTGATTAAACTTGATTGAGAGAAATTAATTGAGGTTAATACATTTATTTTCCATCCTGATAGGCTATCTTTATTTTTTTTTCTTAACTCTTTTTCGTAGTCTGTTATTTGTCCATTAATAAAATCAAAAACAAATATTGACAGTGCAATAAATAATGTAAATTTTTTCATAATGCAGTATTTATTTATGTAAAAATATATAGAAAATTAAAAACGAGAAATTTTGTAATTTTGCAAAAATTTTAATAAATTAAATAATTTACAAAACTATGATAGATAAACTAAAAGAACTTTATAACAAATTTAAAGAGATAGAGCTAAAACTACAATCGTCTGAAGTGCTAAATGATATGCAGCAATACATTAAACTTAGCAAAGATTACAAAGATTTAGAACCTATAGCAAAAGCATATATCGAGTATAATAGCATTCTAAAAGAGATAGATGAAGCTAAAGATTTAATAAATAGTAATGATATTGAATTGAAAGCATTTGCAAAGGAAGAATTATCCAATCTCGAAGAGAAAAAATCTAAAATAGAAGATGAAATAAAAATAATGTTGCTGCCCAATGATCCGCAAGATAAAAAAAATGCAATTGTAGAAATCAGAGGTGGCACAGGTGGTGATGAAGCAAGCATTTTCGCTGGCGATCTTTTTAGAATGTATAGCAGATATGCTGAGCAAAAAGGATGGAAATTGGAAATAGTCAATTATACTGAGGGGACATTAGGTGGATTTAAAGAGATAATTTTTAACGTCATAGGATCTAATGCATATGGAACATTGAAATTCGAATCTGGAGTACATAGAGTACAACGAATACCATTAACTGAATCACAAGGTAGAGTACATACTTCGGCAGCTTCAGTTGTTGTATTTCCAGAAGCTGATGAATTTGATGTAAAAATAGATGAAAAAGATATAAAAAAAGAAATATTTTGTGCATCTGGTCATGGTGGTCAATCTGTAAATACAACTTATTCTGCTGTTAGGCTCACACATATCCCCTCAGGCATTAGTGTTTCATGCCAAGATGAACGTAGCCAAACTCAAAATTTAGAAAAAGCATATATCTTACTTCGGTCTCGTATTTTTCAGCTAGAATATCAAAAATATTTAGATAATATTTCACATCAGCGAAAAACAATGGTTTCTACAGGAGATCGCTCTGCTAAAATACGTACTTACAATTATCCACAAAATCGTGTTACAGATCATCGCATAGGACTCACACTATACAATCTAACAGAAATAATGGAAGGCAACCTCGATGAGATAATAGAGGCATTACGAATAGCAGAAAATGCAGAAAAATTAAAAGCAGAAACAGAATAAAATAGCATTATGACAAAATATGAATTACAAAAACTAATATTTTCTAAACAATCTGTTCTTTGTGTAGGATTAGATACTGACCTTTATAAATTACCAGAAACACTTGTAAATAACTATAGCACAAAAGCTATAGAAATTTTTAATAAAAAAGTAATAGATGCCACACTGCCATATACTATCGCATATAAAATCAATTTAGCTTTTTATGAAATATACGGAGCAGCCGGTTATGAAATGATAGCTAATACTATAGAATATATACAATCTCTAAATGAACCAGTATTTTTAATAGCTGACGGTAAAAGAAATGATATAGGTAACACTGCTGAAAAATATGCTTTAGCATATTTTTCAAAACCTTTAAACTTTGATGCTATCACTATTAATCCTTTGATGGGAAGAGATAGCATAGATCCTTTTCTAAAATTTGATGATAAATGGATAATACCATTAGGGCTTACGTCTAACCCTGGAGCACAAGATTTTTTATTAACAAAAACTAATAATGATGAATATTTTTTTGAGAAAATAATGAAAACTCTAGCTAATGATATATCTAGTGAAAAAATGATGTTTGTTGTCGGAGCTACACAACAATCACTTTTACAATATATTAGACAATTATTCCCAGATTATTTTTTTCTAATACCAGGAATAGGGGCACAGGGAGGGAATTTGCATGAAACATTACAGAATACTCTAACTGAAGAAGGCAATATTTTAATAAATGTATCACGAGATATAATATATACAGACAATACAAATGCTTTTCAACAAAAAATTGAATTAAAAGCTAAAGAGTACCAAGCAACTATGAAGAGATACATTATTTAAA
>JAHDSP010000047.1 GCA_018432645.1 Bacteroidales bacterium
CACCAGGAGCAGGCTGGGTAGCTACTACAGGTGTAGATTTTACAAATCCGTGTGGTCCTGGGCCTGATGCTATTTATATGTGGATGGGTAATAATGTACCTATTCCTAGAACTTTAACAACAGTGCCATTTTCAGTAAGTAGTGATTGTGAAATTACATTCTGGCTAAGATTTGAAGTACAACATGGTGGTGGTGGTACTACTTGTGAAGGTCCTGATTTAGCTGGTGAAGGGATATCATTACAATATTCTATAGATGGTGGGACAACATGGACAGATATTGCATATTTCAGACCTGATGGAGTTATTTGCCCTTCATATCCTAATACTACTGGATTTGTAACAGTAGGTAATGGACAATCTACTCCTTTCACTACTTGGGCTCAATATAATTTTCCAGTACCTCCTGGAGCAGCTTCACCTAATACTATGTTCAGATTTAGACAACATGTTTATTCAAATTTGGATTTCGATCACTGGGGTTTAGATATGGTAAATATTGTTTGCCCAGATAGCACTAGCTATGGGCAAGTAGCTGGTCAAGATGGGTTCGGTCCACACACTGTTTATCCTACTCAAACAACAACATATTATGGCATTGTTAGTGATACACTTCATGGCAATAGCGCCACAGATTCTATAACTATTACAGTAATACCTCAGCCCGAGATTGATCTAGGTCCTGACACCGCTGCTTGCGATGGTGAGATAATCACTTTATCTCCTGGACAAGGGTACGATGAATATCATTGGAGCACTGGTTATACTAATGCTGATTTGCTATTAGAAATGTCTGGAGTTTATTCTGTTACAGTTACTAATTCTTATGATGATGTTTCTTGCTTCGACAGTGATACTATTACGGTTGTCTTTGTACCAAATGTAAATATAGATTTAGGTCAAGATACCTGCTCACAAGAAATGATGATTTTAGATGCTACTCAACCATATCCTAATATATCCTACCTCTGGTCTACTGGGAGCAAAAATCCAATTTTACAAATCCCTAATTCTGGTACTTATTGGGTGAGTGCCATAGATTCTACATATCATATTTGTGGTGATGCAGATACCATAAATGTGAGAATTATTCCCGATGCTGTAGTTTCTCTTCCTAGCATGATTACTATGTGTAGCCATGAATCTTACATTCTTTCAGCTTCTCAACCTAATAATAATATTTACGAATTTATATGGTCTAATGGCAGCACTGAACCAGTATATGTAATAAATACACCTGATGCGGGTATTTATGATATTAGCGTAAAAGTTATTGGCTGCGACACTGTTTATGGCTCCACTAATGTAATAGTCGAAAATTGCGAAGTCATTATTCCCAATATTATTACACCGAATGGAGATGGTATAAATGATAAATTTTATATTACTAATGTAGAATTTTATCCTAATAGTGAAATTAAAATCTATAATCGCTGGGGAAAATTGATTTATGAAAATAGCAATTATCAAGGAGATTGGGATGCAAATAATTATAGTGACGGCACTTATTATTATATCTTTAAATTAAATTATGGTAAGGGCAAAATCAAAGAATATAATGGTACTATTTCTATTATAAAATGAAATTGTGTTGATATAATAAAAATCTGGTTCTATAACGTTTTGTATGGGTAAAGATTAAAAAATAATAATTTTATAAAAATGTATTTTTTTAATATTGTACTGTTAAATATTAACCACAAAGTTCTCAAAGAAGGCACAAAGGACACAGAGAAAATTGTCTGAACCATGATTTTTGGGATTAAAGGATTTTGGGATTAAATTTATAATTTGTGCTTATTTGTGTGCATTTATGGATTAATTTATAACTAATATTATACTAAACTCCCTATCCCATCACTTATCACTTATCACCTATTACCTATCTCCTCGTCTCCCAGTCACCCCGTCTACCTTCACTCTCATTTGTGTGCATTTGTGGACTAATAACAAAAATTGGACAATTAAATAATTTATCTACAATAAATGTTTAAATTAGGTAATGATATATTAAACGAAAAAAATATTAATTAATTCTTCTCAAATTATACCATATAAAGAAAATTAATAAAAATTAAAATTTAGAAAATATTTTTATAAAATATTTATTAACAATGATTTTAAGCATTATAAAATAGTTAATTAAATATCATTACTTAATTTAAACAGATAATAAATGAAATTATGAAAACCTCATTTCTCCCCATGTATGAGTTATTGAATTGCCATTAATCTAATCTCATTCAATTATCTCGTCTTGATTATCTAATTCGCTTGGCATAACTACAGCCCCTGGTTGAGAAAACACTTTTTTGTAAAAAAATATCATTATTAAAACACCAGTAGTTATACAGGCATCTGCAATGTTAAAAATTGGTTGAAAAAAAATAAAATGTTTACCGCCCCATATGGGTAACCATTCTGGCAGAGTTGTATTAATAATTGGAAAATAAAGCATATCTACAACTCTTCCTTGCATGAAAGGAGCATAGCCTTGACCAAAAGGCACAAAATGAGCAGGTTGGTTATCGAAGCCAAAAACACCACTTTCGCTAAATATCAAGCCATAAAACATACTATCAATAATATTACCTACAGCACCAGCAAATATAAATGCTAATGAATAATAGAATAATTTATGATGGCTTTTATTAAAACTTTTAATTATATACCACAAAATTACAGCTGCAGCAACAATACGAAAAATTGTTAAAATATATTTGCCAATAACTCCGCCCCATTGCATTCCATAAGCCATTCCCGCATTTTCTACAAAATACAAACAAAACCAATTTCCAATCAAACAAATTTTTTCCCCTAACAAAAAATTTGTTTTAATATAAATTTTTAATATTTGATCGATAAGTAATAAAATAATTATAAAGATAGTTAACTTAAGCTTTAATGATTTTTTATTATCATTCATAGAGAAAATTTTGTGTAAATACAAAAAATTTTTTTAAAGTATTAACAAAGAATTAATCTTCTAATTCTTCATCATTTGAATTTTCTTCTTCATTAACAGGAATTTCTCCTTTTTGCATTTTGAGTTTAGCCTCGATACTGAGAGTAGCATGTGGAACAGCTCTGAGTCTATCTTTTTCGATGAGCTTACCAGTTACACGACAAATGCCATAGGTTTTATTTTCTATTCTTACTAAAGCTAGTTCAAGATCTCGAACAAATCTTTCTAATCTAGCAATTAATCTAGCATTTTCTTCTTTTATCAAATTTTCTTTACCATCATCTTGTAGTCTATAAGTCAAATTAGTATCTACTTCACCGTCGCTATGCATACTTTCGCGTAAAATCTCTAGATCAGCTTTAGCTTTATCTAATTTTTTTAAAATGATCTGCTTAAACTCTTCTAGCTCTTCATCACTATAACGTGTTTTTTCTTCTTTATTATCTACTGCCATAATCAATAATTTTTATTAAATTTTTTCTATATGTACTAAAACAGGAATTTCATCTTCTACTGTTATAGTATTTATTTCTAATCCATTTAAGGAAACATTTTTTAACTCTTCAGCTAAAATTTCATTGCAAACATACGAATAATTTTTCAATATACTATTATTCACAAAATCATCATCCGAATTAAACATAACTTTGATTTTATCAGTTACATCAAAATTTTTTTCTTTTCTTAAATTTTGAATTCTATTAACAAAATCTCTAGCTATACCTTCCTGTCGTAGCTCATCATTAATAGTAATATCTAGTGCCACAGTGAAATTATTTTCATGAGAAACAAGCCACCCTGGTATATCCTCTGTGATAATCTCTATCTCTTCTAATAATATTTCTAAATCGCCCTCTGAAGTTTTGATAGTAGCTTTTTTATTTTTTTCTATTTCATTAATCTGAGGACTATCCCAGCTTTGAATAATATTAGAAATTTCTTTCATCATTTTACCATATTTAGGACCTAACAATTTAAAATTAGGTTTAGCCTTTTTCACTAAAAAATCGTTTTGTAAACTTATAAATTCTAACTCTTTAACATTAGTTTCATGTAAAATGAGAGACTTCACTAAATCTAATTGCTTGATAGTATAATCATCAGCAGGAATGATAGCTTTGGATAATGGCTGTCTAACTCTAATTTTTGCTTTTTTCCTCAGAGATAATATCATAGAGCTAAGATCCTGAGCCCATTCCATTCTCTCCTCTAATTGTTTATCGACGAGTGATACATCATAATGAGGAAAATCTAATAGATGAACACTCACTTTAGATTTTTTATTAGTAACAGAATTTAAATCTTTAAAAAGTCTATCAGCATAGAAAGGTGCAATAGGTGATAGCAAAATAGCTATAGTTTCTAAACAATTATATAATGTTTGATAAGCAGAAATTTTGTCTTGAGAGTATTCACCTTTCCAAAATCTACGACGCGAAAGACGTACATACCAATTGCTTAAGTAATTAACAGTAAATTGCTCAATTAATCTACCTGCTTTTGTTGGTTCATAATCTTCATAAGCATCTTCTACATTTTTAATCAAAGTATTAAGTTCAGATAATATCCATTTATCTAGTTCTAATCTACCATTAATAGGTATTTCTGCTTCAGAGTATGTAAATCCATCAATATTAGCATACAATGCAAAAAATGAATATGTATTATATAAAGTACCAAAAAACCTTCTAACAACTTCGCTAACGCCTTCAATATCAAACTTTAGACTATCCCACGGTTGAGAATTAGTAATAATATAAAAACGTAAAGCATCTGCTCCATAATTATTAATAACTTCAAAAGGATCTACAACATTGCCAAGACGTTTAGACATTTTAGAGCCATTTTTATCAAGGACTAATCCATTAGCAATTACATTTTTATAAGCTACACTATCAAAAAGCATAGTAGCTAAAGCATGTAAAGTATAAAACCACCCACGAGTTTGATCTACTCCCTCAGCTATGAAATCTGCGGGGAAATTATTTTTAAAATTATCCTTATTTTCAAAAGGATAATGCAACTGAGCATATGGCATAGAGCCACTATCAAACCAAACATCTATAACATCAGGTTCACGATACATAGGTTTACCAGATGGTGAAACTAAAACTATTTCATCTACAAAGGGACGATGCAAATCAATTTTACTATAATTAACCTCAGAATTATCACCAGGAATAAAGTCTTTAAAAGGATTTTCTTTCATAAATCCATTAGCTATACTTTTATCTATCTCTTTTTTAAATTCTTCAATAGATCCGACACAAATTTCTTCAGATTTATCGATAGTTCTCCAAATAGGTAATGGAGTTCCCCAGAAACGGGAACGACTGAGATTCCAGTCTACCATATTTTCTAACCAATTGCCAAAACGACCACTTCCCGTAAATTCTGGTTTCCAATTAATAGTTTTATTCAGTTCAATCATTTTATCTTTGAGAGCAGTAGTCCTAATAAACCAAGAATCTAATGGATAATAAATAATCGGTTTATCAGTACGCCAGCAATGTGGATAGCTATGTTCATATTTTTCTGTTGAGAAAGCTTTATTTTCTCGTTTTAGTTTAGTAATTATTTCTATATCTACGTTAAGTTCTTTTTCTTTTTCTGGAGAATAGTCAGGATAATATTCTGGTTTTACAAATTTACCAGCAAATTCACCCATTTCATCAGTGAATTTACCTTGTTTATCTACTAATGTTAATGCGCCAATATTATAAATTTTATCCATTCTGAAATCATCAGCGCCGAAACTAGGAGCTATATGCACTATACCTGTACCCTCATCAGTAGAAACGAAATCGCCAATAATCACTCTAAAAGGATCGCCTCTATCTGGTTTAGCATAAGGTAATAATTGTTCATATCTAATATTAGCTAATTTATCACCTTTAATAGTTCTTATGACTTTATAAGGGATAATATTTTTAGCTTGATCGAAAGCCTCGAAAGGTAGATTTTCATGTTCTAGATTAAACCATCTATTGAGTACATTTTTAGCTAAAATAACTGTTTCTTCGATGCCAGTATACTTATTAATAGTAGCTACCACTACATAATCAATATCCTCACCCACAGCTAATGCAGTATTAGAAGGTAATGTCCACGGAGTAGTAGTCCAAGCTAATAAATAAACATCCCCATCAGCACCATCAAAAAGGAATTCTGAAGTTTTGTTTTTTATAACTTTAAATTGAGCAACAACACTATTATCCTTAACTAAGCAATAACAACCTGGCTGATTAAGTTCATGAGAACTCAACCCTGTACCAGCAGCTGGAGAGTATGGTTGAATAGTAAAGCCTTTATACAATAAACCTTTTTGATAAAGTTGCTTTAAAAGATACCAAAGTGTTTCTATATATTTATTATCAAAAGTGATGTAAGGATGATCTAAATCTATCCAATAGCCCATTATTTGAGTAAGTTCTTCCCACTTATCTTTATACTTCATCACTTCAGTTCTACATTGTTTATTAAAATCAGCAATACTGATTTTTTTACCAATATCTTCTTTATTTATACCCAGTTTAGATTCTACAGCTAGCTCTACAGGTAAGCCATGAGTATCCCAACCAGCTTTTCTATGAACTTGATAGCCTTTTAATGTTTTGTATCGACAAAACAGATCTTTTATAGTTCTAGACATCACATGATGAATACCAGGTAATCCATTAGCACTAGGAGGACCTTCATAAAAGATAAATCGTGGATGTCCATTCCTATTTTCTATACTTTTATTAAACAAATCATTTTCTTGCCAAAAATTTAATTCTTCTTTAGCTATCGTTGGTAGGTCTAGTGTCTTATACTCTCTATATTTTTTCATAAAATATAATTAATTTTGCAAAATTACAATAAAAATTGAAAATATTTAATATAGTATTTGAAATATCACTAGCATAATGTCAAAAAATAAATTTTATGTAGTATGGATAGGTAGAGAACAAGGAATATTTGATAGTTGGGAAGAATGCAAAAAACAAATAGATGGATTTGCGGGAGCTAAATATAAAGGCTTCACTACATATGAACAAGCTAAACTAGCATATCAATCTTCTCCACCTAATACAAATGTTGTAAATCCAATTCTCGAAAAAATACAAAATAATTTTCCACAAAATAGTATAGCAGTAGATGCAGCAGTAAATATGAAAAATGGTATAATGGAATATAGAGGAATACATTTATCCTCTATGCAAATAATATTTCATGTAGGGCCATTGGATTATGGATTAAAAAGTAATAATATTGCTGAATTCCTAGCAATAGTTCATGGATTGCAATGGTTATGGCAATATAATATTAATGCACCAGTATATTCTGATTCATTTACAGCTATCACATGGGTGAAAAACAAAAAGATAAATTCAAAAGCACTAGAGAATAATCCAGTTCCACAAATAAAAGAGAGAATAGAAACAGCATTAAAATGGCTAAAAGAACATCCCGAACATGCTGAAGTGAGAAAATGGAATACACAAGAATGGGGAGAGATACCAGCAGATTTCAATAGAAAATAAAATAATTAGACAATTTCTAAAAGTTTTTTTGTAGAATTATTTTATATACCCAACAATTCAATATATATTATAGATAAAACATAGTAAAATGTAGATAAAATTAAGTTTTTGACTTTAAAATATCAAACCTTTATAATTTTTTCAGTTTTAATTAGATTACTACTCTTTATAATAATGAAATAAACTCCATTAGCATAATTTGACAAGTCTATAGTTTCATAAATTATATCTGAATTATTATTAAAATTTTTATTTAATAATTTTTCTCCATTTATATCAAAAAATTCAATTGATAAATCATTATCTATTAAACCATTAATTTTAATATTAAGCTTATCTTGAACTGGATTTGGATATATATTTACTTTAATTGTATTGTTTAATTCGATGTAGCCATCTTCTGTTGTTATAGTAATAATTATAGTATCAGAATTAGAACAACCATTTGTATCTGTAACATTTACATAATAACTATAAATCCCTTGCCCCATACTTCCATAAACTGTAATTATTGAATCTATAGAACCATTACTCCATAAATAGCTATTAAATCCAGATCCTGCATTTATATTTATAGTGTCAGATATATTAATAGTTGTATCATTCCCTAAATTTATATACGGTAGAGGATATACAAATAAATTTAAATTATAAACGCTATCACAATTATTTATCGTAATCAAGCTGTCATAATAAATTCCCGATAAGTTATAATAATTACCATGCCATAATTTTCCTCCACAAACAGTGTCAGTTTCTGTAAAAAAATAAACATTATTTACAGTTATTATTACACTATCAGTATTTATATTACCAATGCTATCAGTTACTGTTAATGTATAAGTTGTAGTAATATTAGGAAAAGCAATTGGATTGGCTATTGTACTATCATTTAAGCTTCCAGAGTTGTTCCATAAATAAGTATAAGGAGGTATACATTCACTTGCTGTTGGTGATCCTCCAATTGCAATGCTATCTCCATTACATATTATTCTATCAGGACCTGCATCAACCATTAACATTGGAGCTAACTTAATTATCCAATAGTCACCACTTCCATGATACCCCGACACATCGCCGTTATTGGACCATGTGTAACCAGCCACAACAAATCCCCCATCACTTGTCTGCTGGATGGAATTTGCATAATCATCACCTGTTCCGCCTAGGCATTTTTTCCATAGAATATCCCCTGAACTGTTAAGTTTCACTACCCAATAGTCTTGCCCTCCATGATTCCCCGACACATCGACATCATTGGACCATGTTTTACCAGCCACAATAAATCCCCCATCAAATGTCTGTTGGATGGAGTATGCAATATCCCAATTTGTTCCGCCGAGGCATTTTTGCCATAGAATATCCCCTGAACTGTTAAGTTTCACTACCCAATAGTCAGCATCTCCATGAAACCCCGACACATCGCCGTCATTGGAAGATGTTCCACCAGCCACAATAAATCCCCCATCACTTGTCTCCTGGATGGAGTATGCAATATCCAAATTTGTTCCGCCGAGGCATTTTTGCCATAGAATTGTTCCTGAACTGTTGAGTTTCACTACCCAATAGTCAGAATATCCATGATTCCCTGACACATCGCCGTTATTGGAAGATGTTTCACCAGCTATAATAAATCCCCCATCACTTGTCTCCTGGATGGAGTTTGCCACATCCGTACCTATTCCGCCGAGGCATTTTTGCCATAGAATATTCCCTGAACTGTTAAGTTTCACTATCCAATAATCCCAATCTCCATGATTCCCCGACACATCGCCGTCATTGGAATATGTTTCACCAGCCACAATAAATCCCCCATCACTTGTCTGCTGGATGGAGTTTGCTTCATCATCGTTTGTCCCACCCAGGCATTTTTGCCATTCAAAATCACCTGAACTATTAAGTTTCACTATCCAATAGTCAGCATCTCCATGATTCCCCGACACATCGCCGTCATTGGACCATGTGTAACCAGCCACAATAAATCCCCCATCACTTGTCTGCTGGATGGAGTTTGCATAATCACCAGATGTTCCGCCGAGGCATTTTTTCCATTCAATTGTTCCTGAACTGTTAAGTTTCACTACCCAATAGTCATAATATCCATGATGCCCCGACACATCGCCATCATTGGACCATGTGTAACCAGCCACAATAAATCCACTATCACTTGTCTGCTGGATGGAGTTTGCATAATCATAACTTGTTCCGCCTAGACATTTTTGCCATTCAATTGCTGGTGACTGGGCATAAATATTTATGCTTATTAAAATAAAAATGTAAAATAAAGCTAATTTTTTTATTTTCATATTTTTTTAATTTTTTGTTACTCATAAAACTTTTCGGATTCCACCACGTTTTTTATATAATTTTGGGAGTCCATTTTTTGTAAAATTACATAAAAATTTTTAATTATACACAAACGAATAAAAAAATTTTTTACAAGAGAAATTTAAAATTTTATTGAACCATATTTTTTATAATATCTTTCTTTTTCAGCTATAAAAAGGAAGAAACAAAGAAAAATATCCGCCGGGGAAATACTGCATTAATTCGATTCAAGAATTAGTATTTAGAGTTATTCTATTATTACAAAAATCATTAGCAAAAATTATAATCTAAATGCCTATTCCAAAATTTAATCTTATTTTTGCCAAAAAAAATATGTACGATTTAATAATTATAGGTAGTGGACCTGGTGGTTATGTATCAGCTATCAGAGCTTCGCAGTTAGGTATGCAAACATTAGTAATAGAAAAAGAAAATCTAGGTGGTACATGCCTTAATTGGGGCTGTATTCCTACAAAAGCATTACTTAAATCAGCCCATCTATATCAAGAAATATTATCAGCAAATAATTACGGAATAATACTAAAAGAACCTCCACAAATAGACATGCCATCAATAATACAAAGAAGTAGAGATGTGGCTACTATGATGAATAAATCTATAGAATTCCTCTTCAATAAAAATAAAGTTTCTCTAGTTCGAGGCTTTGCAAAATTATTACCTAATCACAAAGTAGAAGTAAAAGATTTGGAAGGTAATACATCAATCTACGAAGGTAAAAATATTATTATAGCTACTGGTAGCAGAGCCAGACAAATACCATCTTTACCAATAGATGGGAAATACATTATTACTTATAAAGAAGCTTTAATATTAAATAAATTACCTAAAAATATGGTAATAGTTGGTAGCGGTGCTATAGGAATGGAATTCGCAGACTTTTACTCATCACTAGGCGTAAATGTAACTATCGTAGAATACCTAAATAGAATCTTACCTTTAGAAGATGAAGAAGTGAGCAAAACTATGGAAAGAATTTTTAGAAAGAAAAAAATCAATGTTTTGACATCTTCTGAAGTTATCAAAAGTGAAATCAATAATAACCTAGTAAATCTAACCATACAATCACCTAAAGGAACTCAAAACATAGAGACAGAAATCGTCCTAAGTGCTATAGGTATACAAGCTAATATCGAAAATATAGGATTAGAAGAACTGGGAATTAAAACTAATAAAGGTAAAATAGAAATTAATGAAAACTATCAAACAAATATAGAAGGATATTATGCGATAGGAGATGTAATCAATACACCAGCACTAGCACATATAGCTTCAAAGGAAAGTATAATATGTGTAGAAAAAATCGCAAGACTATCACCTCAAGCTATAGATTATCAATATTTCCCATCTTGCATATATACAAATCCAGAAGTCGCTAGTTTTGGACTAAAAGAACAAGAAGCTATCAATAAAGGCTATAAAATAAAAATTGGTAAATTTCCATTTACTGCAAATGGCAAAGCAAAAGCTAATGGACAAACTGACGGATTAGTTAAATTAATATTCGATCAAGATAATGACAAATTAATAGGAGCACATTTAATAGGAGAAAATGTAACAGAAATGCTCTCTGGACTATTAGTTAGCCATAATTTAGGAGCTACAGCTACAGATATTATCGAATCAATACATCCTCATCCGACACTCTCTGAGAGCATTATGGAAGCGGCGGCAAGCAGCCATAATGAGGCGATACATATGTAATAGGGAATTTAAAAAGAGATTATTCATGGCAAAGGAGTTAAGTGAGGCAACGATAACTTTCATTAATGTTTAAAATAATTAATGATATTTATATCATATTTAAATTTTTATGTATATTTGCCCCAAAATCAATATTTATGAAGACTTTAGTTGAAAATATTAATGAACATCTGGCTATGAGTAAGGAAGACTCTAAAACCTTCTTCGATAATCTCTACGATTTCCTGTTAGAGAACGAAGCAGACGTAGTAGATTACCAAGGTCTAAAAATTCAAAGTACTCCTCCACTATGTCCAAACTGTCGTAGCAACAATATTGTAAAAAATGGCAAGCAAAATGGTATGCAAAATTATCGTTGCAAACACTGTGGCAGACAATTTAGAGTTACCACTGGCACTTTTGTTTATCGATTACAGAAACCACAACTTATGCTCGAGTACATTCGTTGTATGGTTGCAGGCAAAAGTCTCAGAGCTTGTGCTAGAGAGGTTGGCATTAGTCTGCCAACAAGCTTCACCTGGCGACACAAAATTCTCGCAGCTTTGAAGAATTTTGACAAAAATGTCAATTTCTTTGGCATAGTAGAAACAGACGAATTGCTGATGGATTATTCAGAAAAGGGTAGAAAATATTCAAGTGTAAAAGAGATGAAACAATCAATGAGAAAAAAGCCAAAGAAGGTTGCTGTAATAGTTGCTACAGATAGATGTGGAAATATATTATTCAGAAACACTGAGAACAAAAGAGCAAAACGAGAAGACATCGAGAAGTTTCTAAAAGGTAGAATAACAGAAGATGAAGTTTTATGTACCGGTACCAAATACGCATTTAGACATATAAGAAAGAGCAAAGTGAAACACAAAGAGATTGTAGGAGCCAAAAAGAAAAAACGA
>JAHDSP010000474.1 GCA_018432645.1 Bacteroidales bacterium
TATCAAAGATTCATTTTTTAATCTATATTGTATTAATCTTTTGACACTAGTAATTTTAATATCAAATTTTTTAGATATTTCAATTAATTGTGGTAACCTAGCCATAGTACCATCATCGTTCATTATTTCTACTAAAGTAGCAACAGGTTTCAGCCCAGCCAATCTGCAAAGATCTATAGCTGCTTCTGTATGACCTGCGCGTTCTAAAACTCCACCAGGCTTAGCTATCAAAGGGAAAATATGTCCTGGCCTACCAAAATCTTCTGGTTTTGCCTCATCTCGTGTAAGCCAAAATATAGTTCTAGCTCTATCTGCTGCTGATATACCTGTAGTATTACCCTGACCTAATAAATCAATAGAAATAGTGAAAGCTGTATTATGTGGAGCCGTATTATGTTGCACCATTAATGGTAAGTTTAATCTATCTGCTACTTCTTGAGACAATGGTGTACATATCAAGCCTCTTCCATATTTAGACATGAAATTTATTATTTCTGGAGTTATTTTTTCTGCAGCTACTATGAAGTCTCCCTCATTCTCTCTGTCTTCATCATCTACTACTATTATTAGCTTGCCTATTCTAATGTCATCTAATATCTCTTGAATATCATAAATTACTTTATCCATAAATATTTTTAATATTTTTACAAAGTTACATTTATTTTTTTACAATAGATAAGTAAATGATATATTACATAGTGGAAAGAATAATAATACTGTTATGAATTATTATAAAATCTTTTTCAGATTACCTTGTAAATTTTAAAAATCATTATTTACAAACGAAATTTAATTATTTAACAATGCAACCATCTTTAATGTGTATAATCCTATTAGAAATATTAGCAAAAGACTCTTGATGAGTTACCAGTATGATAGTTAGATTTGCTTGAGTGTGCAATCTTTTAAAAAGATTTATGACCTCTTCTGCATTTTGGCTATCTAGGTTTCCTGTTGGCTCATCAGCTAATAAAAATTCAGGATCATTTATCAAAGCTCTAGCAATAGCAACGCGTTGTTGTTCACCACCTGATAACTCTTGCGGTTTATGAGATAGCCGATGATTCAGATTTAATTCTGTCAATAATCTTTCAGCTTTTTCTGTAGCCTTTTCTTTACTAATACCTGCTATTAATGCTGGCAGCATCACATTTTCTATCGCAGAAAATTCAGGTAATAAATGATGAAATTGAAATACAAAACCAATATTTTTATTGCGAAAATTACTTAATTCTTTATCATTCAATCTATAAATGTCTTTATCATCATATTTCACCGTACCTTTATCAGGTTTTTCTAAAGTACCTATTAAATGCAATAGTGTAGATTTACCAGCTCCACTAGGACCTACTATTGATACGAATTCATTATCTAAAATCTCCAGATTTATATCTTTCAATACTTCTACTGGCTTGAAAGTTTTGTATATGCTTTCTAATTTAATTCTCATTATTATTACTAAAATTTTTAAAATTTCTCTATAAAAAAGTTAAATTATTTAACCTTATCAGCTGGATCAGCATTATCATCAGCAAATATAGGTAGTAATTTACCATCTTTATTTTCAGCGAAAATAACCATTCCTTCAGACTCTATTCCTCTAATTTTCTTTTTTTCTAAATTAGCTACTACGATGACATTTTTGCCAATAATTTCTTCAGGTTTTATATGCTGAGCTATGCCAGATATTATAGTACGAGTTATGCCACCGAAATCTATTTCTAATTTTAAAAGTTTGTCTGCA
>JAHDSP010000070.1 GCA_018432645.1 Bacteroidales bacterium
AAGAGTTTGATCATATTCACCAGATATCAGTACTAATCTGCTAAAGATATTTTCTGTATTCTCAGCTATTGCTAGAGCACCTCTAGCTCCCATCGAATAACCTATTAAATAATTATTATGTGAGCTATTCAAAATATATATAGAGTCTTGCAAAAATGGTAATAAAGTATCTAAAACGAATGATAACTGAGGATACATAGACATTGTTTCTACAGTTTCAGGATAATATTGAGAAGCATAAACACTTTTGCCCATATCAGGAATGATAACATGATATCCCATAGATAATAATTCATTACAGAAACTGGTCTGGTCGCACCACGATAATGGCGATAGATTCCATCCATGCAGCAATATTACTGTACCTCGCGTAAAAAAATTATTATTTGCTAGTAAATAAACATTCACATCAGAATTGGCTCTTTTAATTTTAAAAGTCGTATCATTTCTGTGATCAACATATAAAAAAGATTTATGAGGAGTTAATTTCTTGAAATTAATTTCTTCTTTTTTTTGACAGGCAATAATTGTAGTCAATATTATTATTAAAATAAATAAATGATTACGTTTAAACATATTTTTTCTTATCTATTTGCAAAATTACTCTAAAATTTTTTAATATAGAATTCTAATTGATAAAAAATATCTTTCCCATTTATTATATTGGTTCTATAATGTATTGAGAGGGGGAACTATTTAGGTTAATATTTAACTTTTCAATTGTTGTTATTGTCCACAAATGCACACAAACACACTCAAAAAAAAATAAATCATCAGTGTTAATTTGTGTAAATCTGTGGATGAAATTATAGATATTGCTTGTTTTTATGAATTGTCATAATGTTAATTCATTTATTATAATAAAAAAGAGGGCTTGATTTTTCAAGCCCTCTTTTAATTTATTAATTTTTCACTATTAGTGAGCTACAACAATTAGTTTTGTTGATAATCCATTATTAGTAGTTATTCTAGCAGTATAAATGCCCTCAGGGAGAGTATTTATATTGATTTGATAAAAATCAGTATTAGGTTCTACATTCATCACCACTTGTCCTAAGCTATTTATTATAGTTATTTGATTCATAGTGGTATTGCTATTAATTGTTAATACATCATT
>JAHDSP010000446.1 GCA_018432645.1 Bacteroidales bacterium
ATGAATAATTATGAATAAAAATAAAACAAGAAACTTAATCCTTAAAAAAGCTGCTGAGGTTTTCGCAGCTAAAGGTATAGACAAAACAACGATAGAAGATATCACAAAAAAAATAGGTAAAGCTAAAAGTAGCATTTATTATTACTTTAATGATAAAGAAGCTCTTTTTAAAGAAGTATTAGAAAATGAAATCAAAAACTTCAAAAATGAAATAGAAAATAAACTTAACGCTACAGTGGATCCTATTTCTAAATTGAGAATATATTTTGAATTGAGGATGAAAAAGACTAAAGAACTTATTAATCTCTTTGTGATTAAAACTGAAAAAATGACGCCAGAGATATCTTTTGTTAATGAGATTAGAAAGAAATATGATGAAGAAGAAATAAATATTATCAAAGGCATATTAGAAGAAGGTAATAAAAGAAATATTTTTTATTTCCCTAATATAGATAATGCAACTCTTGTCATTGCTACTGCATTGAAAATTTCTGAATTACCTTTTATCATACCTGGTTATATTTCTAATTATGATGAAATGATGGATAGCCTCATAGATATGGTGCTATATGGTATAGTGAAAAGATAGATTTTTTTCATCATTCTATTTCTTTTGGATAAAATAAAAAATATTTCATCGTATCATTGGGTAGCAATTCCATATCTAGTTGATCTGAAGCCATAGAGATATCTTTAACTTCGCCATTTTTATAAACTAAATTTATTTGATCTCTATGAGGTGTATATGCTTGATTTTCTATTGACTTAATATTAATCAAATATTGTAAATCATTTTTGTCAATTTTAAATAAATTTAAAATTTTTTGTTTTAATTCATTAATTCTTTTTTCATCATGTAGAGGATCATTATCTTGGATAATACATCTGAAAAGCTTCCTATTCAATAGTTTGCTAGATAGCAGCCTTAGGATATTATCATCATGATTGCTCCATATTTTCAGTGCTGTCATTACATCATAGTCATCCATTTGCATGAAAACATCTAAATCATCTTCAGTAAATTCTTTATTATGATATTTGAGAAAATATTCTAATGGTTCAGTAGCAGATACTTTAGATCCGTTTTGAGTGAGATATTTAGCTCTTTTAATCACTTGATATAGCATCTCATCAGCAGCCATTGTAGTTTTGTGAAAATAAACTTGCCAATACATTATTTTTCTAGCAATAATGAATTTTTCTATAGAATATATTCCTTTAGCTAGTATTCCTAAATCTCCATTAGCAGTTAGAGTGAGCATATATATAATACGTTGAGTATTTATTATACCCTCGCTCACACCGGTATAGAAGCTATCGCGAGTAAGATAGTCTAATCTATCCATATCTAATTGACTAGATACTAGCTGATGATAAAATTTTACAGGATAAGAATTATTAAAAATTTGTCTGGCTATGGTCATGGGTTCTCCATATGATTTTTCTAATTTTTTCATAGCAATATCGGTGATAAATTCATGATTAATGTTATCAGCTAGCAGGGCTTCTAGTGTATGCGAAAATGGACCATGCCCAATATCGTGCATTAATATTGCTATTAGACTAGATAAATATGTTTTATCATCTATATATATGCCTTGGTCATTTAATTGATTTAGAGCTCTTTGCATTAAATACATAGCTCCTAAGCTATGAGCAAATCTAGTATGATGTGCACCGGGAAAAACTAAATATGAAAAACCTAATTGTTTAATTCTAGTTAATCTCTGAAAATATTCATGGTCTATAAGTGAGAGAATTATCTCATCAGGAATAGG
>JAHDSP010000434.1 GCA_018432645.1 Bacteroidales bacterium
AGGGTTTACACTGTTTGAGCAAGCTAAAGCTTGCGAGTTTGTAAACCCCAAGAGGTGATTGCGTAGTTTATAACTACCCTGTCAGGCTTTGCCTGACACCCCTTCGGAGAAGGGGAACCGCACTGTATTCCCCTCTAATAGAGGGGATGTCTCGTAGAGACAGGGGTGTTAGCATGAGCGGAGACTTTTCTTTTGTTACTTTTCTTTGTGTGGTTGACAAAGAAAAGTAAATTGAGTAGAAATTTATTTAAAAATCAATTATACTTATAAGAAATATAGCTATTACCGAGAATGAACTAGTAATAATTTAATTATTAATTAAATGCCTAATCAAATTTTTTAAATTTATATTTATAAAATTTTTTTATCTTTGCTTAATAATATTTATTTTTATAACAATGAGAGATGAATTTTTTCATTTTTTAGCTCAGACTAGTGATGAACCTTTAGCATTAGAATTTGTTTCTGCTGATGGCTGTTGGATACAAGCTGTGGATGGTAAAAAATATCTTGATTTAATTTCTGGTATTTCTGTGTCTAATTTAGGGCATAAACCTTCATTTATTGTTAACGCTGTCATATCGCAAGCTCAGTCTTATGATCATTTAAATGTCTATGGTGAATATATTCTTTCACCTCAGGTTAAGCTAGCTACTAGTTTAGCTAATATTTTACCTAAAAATTTATCTAAAGTTTATTTAGTTAATAGCGGGGCTGAAGCTGTAGAAGGTGCCATGAAATTATCTAAAAGGTACACAGGTAGGTATAAAATTATCGGTTTCAATAATGCATATCATGGTTCTACTCAAGGTGCTTTATCTCTAATGGGTAATGAAGAGTGGAAACGTCATTTTAGACCTCTTATACCTAATATTTTTCATATTGAAATGAATAATTTTGATGATCTTTATATGATAGATAAATATACTGCAGCAGTTTTTATGGAACCTGTTATGGGTGAAGCTGGCATAATACCTGCCGATTATCAATTTATGAAAGCTGTTAGGCAAAAATGTAGTGAAGTAGGTGCTCTTCTTGTTCTCGATGAAATTCAAACTGGTATGGGACGTACTGGCACTATGTTTGCTTTTGAGCAATATGATATTCTGCCAGATATTCTTTTACTTGCTAAAGCTCTTGGGGGTGGATATCCTCTTGGTGCTTTTATATCTTCTGAGGATATTATGTCTACTTTATCTTACAATCCACCATTAGGACACATTACTACTTTTGGCGGACATCCAGTCAGTTGTGCAGCAGCATTGGCTTCTCTTAATTATCTTGTTGATTCTAAAATATATCTTGAAGTTCCTAAAAAAGAGAAATTTTTTATAGATAAACTCACTAAGGCTATACCAAATTTAATTATCAGACATAAAGGTTTTTTAATTGGTATAGAATTGCAATCGTTTGATATTGTTAAAAAAGTCATTAAAGGTGCTATTAATGAAGGTGTTATAGTAGATTGGTATATGTTTTCGAGTCAAACTATTAGAGTTGCTCCTCCTTTAATTATTTCTTATGATGAGTTAGATTTTGCAGCTGATGTTTTAATTAGACAATTAAAAAATATATGAATATAAATGACGACATTTACTTTTTAAAATTAGCAATTGAGCTAGCTAAAGAAAATGTAAAAAATGGTGGTGGTCCCTTTGGAGCAGTTATTGTTAAAGATGGCAAAATCATTGCTAAAGGTACTAATAGAGTTACTTCTAATAATGATCCTACAGCTCATGCCGAAATTGTAGCCATTAGACAAGCTTGTGATAAATTGAATGATTTTCAATTAACTGATTGTATTATTTATAGTAGTTGTGAACCTTGTCCTATGTGTTTAGGTGCTATTTATTGGGCTAGACCAAAAAAATTGGTTTTCGCTGCTAATAAATTCGATGCTGCTAATGCAGGATTCGATGATTCTTTGATTTATGATGAAATACAATTACCTTATAGTGATAGACATTTAGAAACTATTAATTTAAGGATAGACGAATCATTACAACCGTTCGAATTGTGGATGTCTGAGAGTAATAAAATAACTTATTAAATTTTCCCCTGCTATTTACATAAAATCTATCTTTTTTAATTTTATGTAATGATTTATTGAAAATTTATTCGTAAATTTGTAATTAAAAAATGGACGAGCTATACTTGATAAAACAAAGATTTGGGATTATAGGTAATTCACCATTCCTAAATCATGCTATTGAGATTGCTGTGCAAGTAGCTCCTACTGATTTAACAGTTTTAATTATTGGTGAGAGTGGTACTGGTAAGGAATTCTTCCCTAAAATTATACATTCATTTAGTGCGAGAAAGCACGGAGCTTACATTGCAGTCAATTGTGGTGCTATACCTGAGGGCACAATAGATAGCGAGCTCTTCGGTCATGAAAAAGGCTCTTTCACTGGAGCTATCGACTCTAGAAAAGGTTATTTCGAAGTAGCTAATGGAGGCACTATTTTCCTCGATGAGGTAGGTGATTTGCCACTTTCTACTCAAGTTCGCCTTTTACGTGTTTTAGAAACAGGTGAATTTATGCGTGTGGGTTCTAGCAAAGTAATGAAAACAGATGTTCGTGTAGTAGCTGCCACTAATACTAATCTCCAAGAAGCTATTGCTAAAGGTAAATTTCGTGAAGATCTCTTCTACCGTCTAAGTACTATTCCTATTTATATTAGGCCCCTTAGAGAAAGAAAAGAAGATATTCCACTTTTATTCCAAAGGTTCTCTACTGATATTGCCGAAAAATATCATGTCCCACCTATTAAATTATCAGATGATGCTATGGATTTGTTAGTAAATTATAAATGGCCTGGCAATATTAGACAATTAAAAAATGTAGCTGAGCAGATGACTATTATTGAAAAAGATAGAGAAATTAATGCTCCTACACTTCAAAAATATCTTCCCGAGGTTAAACCTAATCTTCCTGTCCTCTTCTCTGATTTATCTTCTGCTGATACTCTTAATGAAAGAGAGCTCATCTATAAATATTTGATAGACATGCGTAGAGATATTAATGAAATTAAAAAAATAGTTTATCAATTTATTTTAAGTAATAAAAATCCAGAAGCTGCATTATTTACAGAAAATAATGAATCTACACTACCACCTTTACCTATTAAATTTTCTGAGCAACAAAATTTTGATTCTCTTCATGATGGCAATCCTATAATATCTAAAAATAAAACTAATGATGATACTGACGTAGTATATGTATTAGAAAATGATAAAAATAATGATCATGAAGAAACACTTTCCTTACAAGAAAAAGAAAAAGAATTAATTATTAAAGCTATTCAAAAGCATAATGGTAAAAGAAAATTAGCTGCTGAAGAGTTGGGAATAAGCGAGCGAACTCTTTATCGTAAAATAAAAGAATATAATCTAGATGTATGAAATATAAAAGTTTAATATATTGTATCTTTGGCTTGATGATTTTTACTTCTTGCGTTAGATTTACTTTTTCCGGAGCTTCTATACCTGAAGGAGCTAAAACTTTTAGTGTGAATTATTTTGTAAATAATGCTTCTTTGGTAAATCCTAGTCTTAGTCAGCTAATAACTGATAAATTAAGAGACAGAATACAATCTCAAACTAGCCTAATCATGGTTAATGATAATGCAGATCTTACTTTTGAAGGCGAGATCATTAATTATGTTGTACAACCTGCCGCTTTGCAAGCAAATGATGTAGCTTCTCTCAATCAATTAACTATAACTATTAATGTTAAATATTCTAATAAAATTGATGAAAAACAAAGTTTTTCACAACAATTTTCTCGCTATCAACAGTTTAGTTCTACGGTGTCTTTTTCTTCTGTGGAGAGCTCTTTAACAGAACAAATTGTCAATGACCTCGTAGATGACATTTTTAATAGAGCATTTATAAATTGGTAATATATGGACACGATTTCTATTATTAATAAAATTATTGAAGTAAAGCAAAATATTAATTATAGCGATTTATATAAAGATTTTTCGTATTCTTATTTTGTAAATCTTTTTAATCTTTTATCGAAAAATATATCTGATGCAGATTATGAAAAACTCCTTTTCAAAACATTTATGTTATCGCCTAATAGGAGTTTGCTTTATTATATTTTAAAAGATTACTACAATGCAAATGTAGATAAATCTTCAACTCAAACAAAAAAATATCATGAAATTATTGATAAATTTATTAAAGAAGAACCTAAAATAAAACTACCATCTAAAGAAGATTTATCAGATGACATTGACGACCTCACAGAGAATATTAAGTTAGATGACGAAGATTTCGTTAGTGAAACTTTTGCATTTATTTTTACTAAACAAAAAAATTTCAATAAAGCTATTGAAATTTATGATAAACTCAAATATCGCAATCCCGAAAAAATTAATTTTTATCAAGAAAAAATTAATGAACTTCTAAAATTGCAAAATAATTAAAATATTCATTGTAATAATTGTTTAAATCTAAGATCTTTACATTAAAGTAAGCGCAAAAATTTTTGATTAAAAAATATGTTTAAATTAGGTAATGATATATTAATTTAAATAAATTCATATATCTACATTTCTAATTATAGCTTTTAAAGAAAATAAATAAAAACTAGATTTTTAGAATATATTTCTCTTGAATGATCATTAATAAAGATTTTATGCATTTAAAAAATATTTATAAAATATCATTAATTAATTTTAACACAAAACATAAAATTTTGTAAAATGCTTAATAACAAATAGATAGAAAATATTTTAAAAAGTTTTCATATAAATCACTTTTGATTAACAAATGCTATTCTTAAAAAAGATATCCATCATATCCACATAGGATATTTTCTTTGTGTGGCTGGCAAAGAAAAGTAAATTAAATAAAAATTTATTCAAAAATGTTTATTAATTTTACATAGCAAAACACCCCTCACTCCCACTCGCATTTCTATTTGTATCCCCCCATAATCACTGAGTTATCTCCTATGGCTTTGATAAACTTTAAATTTTCTTAATAAATTGCTAAAAGAAAAATCCAAATATTATAATTGGAATTAAAAAAATAGCAAAAATCCATAAAAGTGGCATAAAAAATAAAAAGGAAAATAATTCTGCCAATTTATTGTAATTTTTTATGTTATTTGTATCAATGATTTCTTTAGGATTTGATGAATTTGTTACTGATGAGGCCTCTCTGACTACCTTGTGCAAAGTGTCGCTAACGTTAATTATTACAGAACTAGCTTCCTCGGCTACTACATCACCTATTTTAGCTGATAACTTAGAAGCATTCACAGTGCTAGCTTCTTCAGCATTTATTTTTAATTTATTACATTGACCTTTGATGTCTATTTTACTGGCTTCTTGAGCTTTTATATTTACATTTTCCCATTTCCCATGTATTTTAATTTTACTAGCCTCTTTTGCTGATAAAAATAATTTTTTAGCCTGATTATACGCTTTTATACTGCTAGCCTCATTTGCTTCCAATTTAATAGTATCGCCGATAATTGTAAGTTTGCAAAAAGAAGCTTCTTCTACTTTAAGGTTAAAATAAGGGCTATATAAAGTATCTATTACATCTAACTTAGCTGCAGAGCTTATTTTAATTTTTTTTATTGATGGTGCAGTTAGTTCTATTAATGGTGCAGAATTTTTTTTAAATTTAAACTTTTCTTTAGCTCTTACTTTAATATTTAATGTTTTTGTAATAGAATCATAATTATAAAAAATTATATAATCATCATTAGGTGTATAACTGATTTGTCCATTACCTTTTTTTAAAATATAATTACCACCATCTAATGTCAAATTATCGAAATCTTTTAGAGTTTGTAGATAATTTTGTGCATTAGATGTAGAAACGATTAAAAAACTTACTAAAATTAAAAATTTTATTTTCATATTAAAAATAGTTTAAATATGTAACGAATTTTGTTGCTGAAAGTTACATTTGAAAAAAAATTATTTCATTTAATTATTTGTCTTTTAACCAGTTATAATTGATAATTACCTTATTTATAAAAATTAATAGCAATTCAAAAAAAATTATTAATTTTGTATAAAAAATGGATTTTGATGTATTAATCTCTGAAATAGAAATAAAAATCAGGGAGGTAATGCTACAAAATCGTGAGTTAAAAGATGCTGTGACAAATTTTAAAAAAGAAAATGAGTCGCTTGGTAGAGAAATTATTGAGTTAAAGAATGAATTAATGAATAAAGATAAAGAAATAATAAATATAAAAGTATCTAAAATAATTAAAGAAAAAGGCGCCAGTGACCAAGCAACTCGTTATATCAAAAAGATGATAAATCGTATTGATAAATGTATAGCAATGTTAAAAGAGTAAGGTGAAATGGAGGAAACTATTAATATTAATGTCAGTCTAGGTGGCATAGCCATACCTCTAAAAGTTAATGTAAGTGATGAAGCTAATATTAGAAAAATAGTAAAAGCTTTAGATGAGCAATTAACGATATACTCACGCAAATATACTGGACAAAGCCTACAAACTCTTTTATCAATGCTGCTAATAGAGCAGGCTATTACTTTATCAAAATTACAACAAGAACATCTTTTTGTAGAGGAGGAATTAGGTGGTAGATTGGAGCAAATATTATCTTTATTTGATACAGAAGTGTGAGTCTTATTGTTTTACACTTTACTCACCTCCCCATATTGTCATAGCATTCTAAAAACTGTTTTTTTTTTTAATTTAAAATTTTTGAAATAAATTAAAAAAATAAATTAACTAACTAAAAAATATAAAACTATGACAAATGTAGTGGTATTGGTGATAGAAATAGCTGTAATAGCTATTGGCATAGCAGCTTGGTATTTCATAATTAAGCGAAATGCTTTAAAAAAACGTGATAAAATATTACAAGATGCTCAAAAACAAGCTGAAGTATTGAAACAAGAAAAAATACTCGAGGCTAAAGAAAAATCTCTTCAATATAAAACAAGAGCTGAAGAGGAAATACAACAAAAAACAAAAAAACTTGATGCTTTAGAAAATAAACTTTTGCAGCAAAATCTCGTGATTAAGCAAAAAAATGATGAGTTACAAAAGAAAATTAAAGAGTATAATCAACAAAAAGAACAATTAATCAAAGATCAAGCTTCTCTGAATGAAAAAATCGAAAAAACTAATGTAACTCTAAAAGCATATCAAGAACAATTAGAGAGAATTGCTGGATTAACTGCTGAACAAGCTCGTGCAGAACTGATAGAGTCGATGAAAGAAGATGCTAGAATCCAAGTGAGTAATTATGTTAAAAATCTCGTAGATGAAGCTCGTATGCAAGCAGAAGATGAATCTAAAAAAATAATTATTGAAACTATTCAACGTACAGCTACTGAGTATTCATCTGAAGCTGCTGTAAGCACTTTCCCTATTTCTGGTGATGATATGAAAGGAAGAATTATCGGAAGAGATGGTAGAAATATTAAAACTTTAGAAGCCACTACTGGAGTAGAAATAATCATTGATGATACACCAGATTTGATTATTTTGTCTTCTTTTGATCCAGTTAGGCGAGAAATAGCTAGATTATCCCTAGAAATGCTAGTAGCTGATGGACGTATACAACCTGCTCGTATAGAAGAAGTAGTAGCTAAAGTGAAAAAACAAATCGAGCAAGAAATTATGAAAGTAGGTAAAGATACCCTCATAGATCTTGGCATCACTAATATGCATCCAGATTTGATTCGCTTAGTTGGTAAAATGAAATACCGTACTTCTTTTGGGCAAAATCTCCTTGCACATAGTAAAGAAGTAGCTCTGATGTCTGCTACT
>JAHDSP010000037.1 GCA_018432645.1 Bacteroidales bacterium
AAAGCTTATGGTAGCAACGATAAAAAATTTTTTAATAAATTAGAATCTTTTGGGATTACACATAAAACAGGTATCGATTTAGCAGGTGAACCTAATCCTACTATTAATTCTCCTACATCAAAATATTATTCTAAATATTCTCTAGCATGGACTTCTATCGGTTATGAAGTAATGATGACTCCACTACAAATATTAACTTTTTATAATGCTATTGCTAATAATGGCAAAATGATGCAACCCTTTATTGTAGAAGAATTCATCGATGAAAATAAAACTGTATGGAAACGTAAACCATCAGTTATTAATAAAAAAATTGCTAGTGATAATGCGATTAATACAATGAGATCTTTATTAGAAGGTGTAGTACAGCAAGGCACAGCATCTAATATCAAAGATTCCATAATACCTATTGCAGGTAAAACAGGTACTGCTCTAATAGCAAAAGATGGTGGATATAAAAGCGAAGATAAACAGTATGTAGCTTCATTTGCGGGATATTTCCCTGCTAATAATCCTCTATATTCTTGTATAGTTGTAATACACAAACCTAAACAAGGTTTATATTACGGCTCTCAGATAGCAGCTCCTGTCTTTCATGAGATTGCTAAAAAAATTTATTCTACTCAACTAGAAATTCATAGCATAGAAAATAAAAAAACTTACTATAATATTTTACCTTTTTATGCTCCAGCAAAGCTTATAAATAATTTACAATCTAAAATTAAGATAACTACTTATCCTTTTTACTCTAATAATGGTTTTGCTAAATTAGATAGTAATAAAGTAAATGTATTGTCTCCTTCATATTTCTATAATCAAAAAAATCTCCCCGATTTCAGAGGTATGCTCTTGCATGATGCATTAATAATATTAAAAAATTTAAATCTAAAAGTAGAAATTGTCGGTGCTGGTAGAGTATATGATCAGTTGCCTGCTCCTCAATCTAATATTCAAAATATTGATAAAGTGGTTTTATATTTAAAATAAGTGAAAAATGAAAACATTAAAATATATTATAGACGGTATTAAAATACAAAAAATTGTAGGTGATATTAATATAACTATTGATAATATTAG
>JAHDSP010000512.1 GCA_018432645.1 Bacteroidales bacterium
ATATAATAAGTTATAAAAATTATTGTAAATTTGTCAAAAAAAATAATTATGGGACCTTTTCATGCTTATGATATTAGAGGTATCTATGGTGTAGATTTTAATAAAGATGATGTGGTTAAAATCGGGTATTTTTTCCCTCAATTTTTTAAGATTAAAAAGGTCTTAATTGGTAGGGATACGAGAACATCATCAGACGAGATACACGATGCACTCATACATGGCCTTTTGTCATCAGGTTGTGATGTTTATGATGCAGGCTTAGCTACTACACCTTCTATATACTGGGGAACAGCAAAATATAATTTTGATGGTTCTATAATGATAACAGCTAGCCATAATCCAAAAGAATATAATGGGCTAAAATTTTCTGGTAGAAATGCTTCCCCTATTGGCTATGATGACGGATTAAATAAAATTGAAAAATTAATTCAAGATAACGAAAAAGTAGAAATTGTATCTAAAGGAACATATCAAGAATTTAATTTTAGTAAAGAATATGTAGATTTTTTAAAAAAATATTTAAAATCAGATTTACAACTAAATTTTACTATAGATTGTAGCAATGGAATGGCTGGACTGTATGTACATGAAATATTCACAAATCAAGCTAAATATATTTTTGATGATTTAGATGGTAATTTTCCTAATCATGAAGCCAATCCTTTGGAAGAAAAAAATTTAAAAGACTTAAAAAAAATTGTTTTAGAACAAAAAAATGATTTCGGGATGATCTTTGATGGAGATGCTGATAGAGTAATGTTTGTAGACGAAAAGAGTAATTTTATTTCACCAGATTTGATGATTGGTTTATTAGGACATTATTTTTTAGAGGAAAGAAATCAGAAAGGCAAAGTAATACAAGATATACGTACATCTAAATCTGTAGCAGAATATTTAGCACCAATGGGTGGTGAAATAGTAATGTGGAGAGTTGGTAGAGCATATGCAGCTACTAAGTTGAGAGAAATAGATGGCATCTATGGTGGAGAGCTTGCAGGACATTACTATTTTAGAGATTTTTATTATAGCGACTCTGGACTATTGGCTAGTATATTAATCACAAATATTATTTCTGACTTTATAAAAAAAGGTTACACAGTATCTGAAATAATTGCTAAGATAAAAAAATATGAAAATTCTGGAGAGATTAACTTTAAAATTAATCATAAACTC
>JAHDSP010000163.1 GCA_018432645.1 Bacteroidales bacterium
AATAATATCAGTTTTAGGTGCCGCCCTTGTTTTTATGATGTTTGTCCAAGGGGGACAATCATTAATATATTCATTAGGTAAAAAAGAACCACAATTAAGTTTGATTTTAAATGCTATAGGTACTAGATGGGATCTATCTTTTACAACATTAGTTGTTTTTGGAGGTGCTATGTTTGCTGCTTTTCCACTATTTTATAGTACTAGTTTCGGTGGAGCTTACTGGCTGTGGATGTTGATATTGTTTACTTTTATTTTGCAGGCTGTGTCATATGAGTTTAGAAATAAAGCTCGCAACTTTTTAGGTGCTAAAACTTATGAATGGTTTTTATTTTTAAATGGTCTGATAGGTACTATCTCTTTAGGTGTAGCAGTAGGCACTTTTTTCACTGGTGGTAATTTTGTTCATAATGATATGAATTTCGTTAGCTGGACTACAAATTGGCATGGATTAGAAGCTTTCGCTAATATTAAAAATTTATTATTAGGTTTTTCTGTATTCTTTTTAGCTAGAATATTGGCAATTTTATTCCTAATGAATCGTGTAGATGATGAGCAACTTTATGTAAAATCAAAAAAACAATTACTAATAAATGCGGCCATCTTTTTGGTATTTTTCTTGTCATTTATCTTTGCTATTCTACTAGGTAATGGCTATGCCGTAGATCCTACAACTCGATTAGTATATTTAGAGAAATATAAATACTTTAATAATTTTATCGAGTTACCATGGTTAGGTATTTTATTTTTAATTGGCGTAGTATTAGTATTATTGGGAATAGCTACACCATATTTGAAAAATAAAAAATTAGAAACTAAAGGTATCTGGTTTGCTGGCTTTGGAACATTTTTTACTGTGCTTGCACTATTTCTCTGTGTAGGTTATAATAATACAGTTTTCTATCCTTCATTAGTAGATATGCAGTCTAGTCTGACGATACACAACGCTTCGTCGAGCAGATATACATTGATAGTGATGTCTTATGTATCGCTGCTTGTACCTTTCGTAGCTGCATATATTATCTATACTTGGAGCAAACTTTTAAAGAAAAAGTTCACTGCAGATGAAATATCTGAAAGTGATACAGCATATTAAATTTTAAAAGGTTTATATATTATGTATTGGAGAGAAATTTTATGGCTTATTTCGTGGCCGCTGATGATATGGGTAATGTATGTAGTCATTACTAGTGCTATTAAAAAATATGAGAGCAAATTTAACGACTAAAGATAAAAACTATTAGAAATAGGTATAAGTAATACTAAATTATTACTTATATCTATCTATTATTAAAGGTTTTAAAGAATTATGTATTTAATGTTTAAATTAAGTAATGATATTTGATTAATAATTTTTAAATACTTAAAACATTTATTAATCGATATTATTTAGAAATTATTTTTGAAAATTTAATTTTTATTAATTTTCTTTATAAGCTATAATTGGAAAAGTATTTATTGTGATTTATTTGAATTTATATATCATTATTTAATTTAAACATTTTTTTAAAAAATATATTATCTAAATTTTTATTACATAAATTAAAATTTTTCGAAAATATATTATAAAATGTAAGTTAAATTAGGAAAATTAAAAAAAGGGATCTTAAGATCCCTTTTTTTATTGATTAAATTTAGTATTTATAAATGGATTTTATTCTTGTTTATCTTCTGGTTGTTGGTTATTTATTTCAGCAGTAGGCTCATCACTAATTTCAGCAGTAGGCTCATCGCTAACAACTTCAAATTCAAACTCAGCATAAATGTCTCTGTAGATATGAGCTTTTGCTTTGTAAATACCTATCTGTTTAATATGTTCATCGGGAATAGAAATGGTTTTGCGATCTACTTCGAATTTATATTGATCTAGAATAGCATCTGCTATCATTGCAGTAGTTACACTACCGTAAATTCTACCAGTATTTTGAGCTACTTTAGTTTTTACAATTAACCTTACTTGATTTAATTTTTCAGCGAGAGCTTTAGCGTCTGCTAATGTTTTTTCTTCTTTAGCACTTCTCTGCTTTTTAATCTCTTGATACATTTTTTTATTTGATGTAGTAGCAGGTATAGCGTATCCTTTAGGGATCAAAAAATTGCGAGCATACCCAGCTTTTACTTTTACTGTATCATATTTATAACCCACCTTTGGGACATCTTCTTTTAAAATTACTTCTACTAATGCCATGATTTTCTAATTTTTATTTATTTTAATAAATCAGTTGTGAAAGGTAATAGCGCTAAATGTCTAGCTCTTTTAATAGCTTTAGCTACTTTTCTTTGATATTTAGCAGAGGTGCCAGTAAGCCTACGTGGCAAAATCTTACCTTGTTCATTAACAAATTTTATTAAGAAATCTGGATCTTTGTAATCCACATATTTAATTCTAGCTTTGCGAAAACGACAATATTTTTTTACTCTTGTCTCTATATTAATTGGAGTTAAAAATTTAATTCCTGGATCTATAGCCATAATGTTCAAATTTTTTTAAAAATTATAATTCAATTTTATTTTTTTCTTTGCTTTTATTTTCAGCTTGTTGTTTTTTGCGTTTTTCATTCCACTCTACACCATATTTGTCTAGTTTAACAGTTAAATAACGCAAAACACGTTCATCACGCTTAAAATTAAGCTCTAACAATGATACTAGTTCTTTATTATCAGTTTCAAACTGGAATAAATAATAAAAACCAGTAGATTTTTTCTGTATTGGATAAGCTAATTTTCGCAATCCCCAGAATTCCTCATAAATATTTTGAGCACCATTTTGCTCTAATAATTCTTTGTACTTTTTTACCGTTTCCTTTGCCTGCTCTTCAGACAAAACGGGAGTTAAAATGAAAACGGTTTCATAATGATTCACCATAAATCTTTTTTTAAAATTTTAGTTTGCAAAATTAATAATTTTTTTTAATTCACACAAAATTAATATTAAAAATTTTTTTGCATTTGTATAAACAAATTGTTAATAAAATTTAAGTTAAATTCTAATTACCTGCAATTGGTGATAGTCAACATATAATAAATGTCATTAAATTATAATATTTTTGCATAACATTGTATCTTTGCATTAGATAAAAATTTTAAAAATTATGCAAAAAACTAAGAAAATAGATGATAAGGTAATACCTATTAATAAAGATGTATGCTGGATAGGAGTATTAGATTATGATATTGTAACTTTTGATGTAGTGATGGAAACACAGTATGGCACCACATACAATTCATATTTTATAAATGCTGAGATGCCTACCATCATAGAAACAACAAAAGAAACTTTTTGGGAAACATATTTGCAAAAAATCAAACAAGTCATTGAGCCTGAAAAGATTAAATACATTGTACTCGATCATACAGAACCTGATCATAGTGGCAATTTAATGAATTTACTAAAATTAGCTCCAAATGCAACTGTGATAGGTAGTGCTAGTGCAATAAGAAATCTTAAAGATTTGTTTAACAGGGATTTCCCTAATATTATTGTCAAAGGTGGTGACACATTAGATTTAGGTAATAAAACATTAGAATTTATATCTGCTTCAAATCTGCATTGGCCAGATACTATCTATACATATTTGAAAGAAGATAGATTATTATTTACTTGCGATAGCTTTGGATGTCATTATGCAGATGAAAGAATGATAGACAATGAGGTTGGAAACTTCGACGATGCATTCAAATATTATTTTGATGTGATTTTAAAACCGTTTAGCAAATTTATGCTACAAGCTATTGATAGAATAAAAAATTCAGAAATCAATGGAATACTTACAGGACATGGCCCCTTACTATTAAATAATTGGAAAAGATATGTCGATTGGTCAGCAAAATTATCACAAGAATTTTTAGTTACTAAAAAATATCATGATATTTTTATAGCTTATGTATCAGCATATGGGAAGACAGGCACATTAGCAGAAGCAATAGCTGAAGGTGCTCGAGAAGAGGGGTTAGAAGTTGTGCTAAAAGATATAGAACATGTGAATTTAGGAGATTTAGATGAATATTTGACAAGAGCTAAAGGGATAGCTATTGGCTCACCAGTAATTAATCAAAATATACTTTTACCAATTTATAAATTATTCGGAGCCATTAACCCTATTAGAGATAGAGGTAAATTTGTTTTGCCATTTGGATCTTTTGGGTGGAGTGGAGAAAATCAAAAATTAATTCCTAACATTGCAGCTGGACTGAAATTAAATGTTTTAGATGAAGCAATATTTACCAAATTTACACCTAGTGAACAAGATATTAAAAAAGCTAAAGAATTAGGGAAAAAATTAGCACAACTTGTTAAAGAAAATACTGTAGAAGAATGAAACGCTTATTTATAGCCATACCTTTAAAACTAAATAACCATGCTAAACAATCTATTTTAGAAATTCAAACTCAATTATCTCAGAATAGTATAAAATGGGTATCATTTGATAATTTGCACCTGACATTGCAGTTTCTAGGAGATACAAATGAAAATGATATTGCGACAATCATGAATATATTAGATATTTTACAAGAATATTTTACTAAATTTGAAGTTAAATTATCAGGATTATATACTTTTGGTAATAGAAATAATCCAAACGTATTGTGGACTAATTGGATAGATAATAATCAGGCAAAAAATTTAGCAAAATTATTAAATGAACAAATATCATTAAGAAATAATATAAAATCTGATGAAAAATTTATCCCACATTTGACATTAGGACGAATAAAAAGGATTACTGATTTAAGTAAATTTAATGAAATAATATCTAATAATGCTAATCTATATTTAGGAAAATACACTATTGACGAAATTATACTTTTTGAGAGTAAATTAAAACCACATGGACCAGAATATTTTGCTTTACACAAAATCAAAGCTCATACATAAATTAAATTAGGTTAAGAATTTTTTAATTACGGACATAAAATTTAAAAAAAATGATAAAAACATATGAAATCAAACTTCCACCACATAAAAGAGGTTTTCATTTAATTACAAATAAAATACTAGAAGTAATAGAACCCTTACCAGAGACTGGTTTGCTAAACATATTTCTACGACATACCTCAGCAGCAATAATAATAAATGAAAATTACGATCCTGATGTCAGACGAGATATGGAAGTAATAAGTAATGAATTAGTACCAGAAGATTTGCCATTTATTACACATGATTTAGAAGGGGCAGATGACATGCCTGCACATTTCAAAAGTTCGATGTTTGGTGTTTCACTAACAATACCAATAGTAAGAGGAGAACTATCATTAGGTACATGGCAAGGAATATATTTATGCGAGTTTAGGACTAAAGCGTCGGCACGAGAAATAGTGGTAACGATAGTGGGTTAAAGAGGTGTTGGAGTGGTGAGGAGGGATAATATTAATTTTTATGTTATTAAAATTCAAGTATATCTAAAATAATTTATATATTTGCAAAAAAATTATTGTTATGGATAAAATATTTGAAAATCCAACAAAAGTCTTTGCTCTTTCCAAAGAGGAGACACGTGAATTATACGACAATCTTTATAATGAAATGATTGAAGAAAGCAAAGATGTCGTAGATTATCAAGAGCTCAAAGCAATGTCTACTGGTGTACTTTGTCCAGATTGCAATAGTAGTCATGTAATAAAAAATGGTTTGCAAAGTGGAGTACAAAATTATCGTTGCAAAAGCTGTGGAAGGCAATTCAGAGTTACCACTGGTACCTTTATGTACGGTGTTCATGAAAAAGGCAAAATGCTCGAATATATCAAATGTATGAGTGCTGGTATGAGCTTGAGAGAGTGTGCACGAATTGTACACATAAGTCTCACAACGAGTTTCTTTTGGCGGCACAGAATCTTGTGTGCTCTGCAATCATTTGAAGATAATGTTAATTTTTTTGGAATAGTAGAATTAGAAGAGCTTCTAATGAATTACTCAGAGAAGGGTAAAAAGAAACGAGAAAAGCAAGATATAAAAAAGCTAACAAAAAAGAAGCCAACAAAGGTAGCAATAATAGCAGCCACAGATAGGAGTGGAAATATTTTGTTCAAAAAATTAGAAGAAGATAAACGAGTGCAAGCTGAACACATATCTGATTTCCTAAAATCAAGGATTTCTGATAATTCAGTGGTATGTGGCAGTAATAAAGAAGCAT
>JAHDSP010000531.1 GCA_018432645.1 Bacteroidales bacterium
AGTAGGTTTCATAACAATGAGCATATTAATATATACGATAGATTATAACTTTTTAAATCAATACTTTTTTAATAATATAAAATTATCTCTATTAGAATGGCATTTTTCTGAAGTTTCTCATAAAATAATAGGAATAATTGCCTTTGCGCTTATCAGTTGCATTGCCGTATATCCTTGGATGCAAAAACAATTGGTAAGTATTAGAAGACAAACATGGATAATAATATTAGAAATCATAATAACAATACTCATGGCAACACTTTTACCACTAAAAAATTTTGAAAATGCGATGTTAATATATGTATGGCTTTTGACGATAAGTTTGCAAAAGATAATAATAAAAGACGAATTAAGATGGAGGAGGATAATATATCAGATGATGGTAGTAATAATAAGTGGGTATTGGGTGGTAATGGAAAAGGTAGGAGGGTGAGAGAAATTTAATAAATTTTTAAATTTACATTGGATAAATAATTAAAAATTTTTATAAATTTGTAAAAATTTTATGGAATTATGAAACAGATAATCGATGACGTAAACGAGTATATCTCTATGGGTAAGCAAGAGCATCTCGCATTTTTAGATAATCTATACAATCTATTGTTAGAAAATGAGGCTGATGCAGTTGATTATCAAGAGGTTAAAACTTTGAGTGCTGCTCCTCTGTGTCCCAATTGTGAAAGTAGTAATATCATCAAGAACGGCAGACAACAAGGGCAGCAACTTTATATTTGTAAAGATTGTGGTAGGAACTTTAGAGTAACTACTGGCACTTTCGTTTATAAAATTCAAAAACGTGAAAAAATGCTTGGTTACATTCGCTGCATGCTTGAAGATAAAACCTTACAACAATGTGCTGATGAGGTGGGTATAAGTTTGCCTACAAGCTTCGCTTGGCGTCATAGAATACTAGCAGCTCTCAGAAGCTTTGATAATAATGTAAACTTTTTTGGAATTATAGAGTTGAAACAATTACTCATGGAATACTCTGAGAAAGGCAGAAGAAAGCGTAATGCAATAGACAAATTGATAGCTAAAATACGAAGACTTCAAAAAGTAGCTGTGCTAGCTACTCAAGATAGAAGTGGTAATATGATTTTTAATGTTGTAGGCTTCCAAAAAGTAAGACAGGCACATATAGAGAAGATATTAACAACAAAAATCTCTAAGAATGGAGTAATATGTAGTGATGACGATGAAGAATTGCGAAATATACAAGCCAAAGAACTTAGGAGAAAAGAGGTAATAAAAAATAAAAAGAGTAAAAATGATTTGTATGGATTGACAGCTATAGAGAAGCATACAGGAATATTTGTTAATTGGATAAACTATAAATTCAGAGGTGTAGCTACCAAATACTTGCAAAGCTACATAATGTGGTATATAATAAAACACAAATATTTGTTAAAGAAATTGATAGAAGATGTAGGCAGG
>JAHDSP010000319.1 GCA_018432645.1 Bacteroidales bacterium
AAATTTGGGAGAAGTGGTTTTGTATAGATGTCCATATATTTTTCATCGGTTTCAATTATGAGTGAAAGCCACAAGCGAAGTTCTCCCACCATTACAGCCCAGTCTTTCACATCAACGCCATAAAGATTTTCTAGTATTATTCTATGTTTAAGTGCAAAAAGGTTTTCTTCTTTGTTTTCAATTTTTTTTGTTAATGCAGAATGTAATTCAACCAAAACATTCATCATCCCAACAAGAAATGAGGCTGAACCGGCTGCGGGGTCAACTATTTTTGCTTTATAAAGATTATTGCGAATAGCAATGAGATTTTCTATGTTAGGATAATCACTAATAGAATCGTGATTAAAAATTAGTTCTATCAAATCTTGTTTGCTGATTTGAGTTTTAGAAGCAAGGTAATTAACAAGTGAAAAACGGCACATAAAATCAATTTCTACACGTGGGGTATAAAAAATACCAGAATCTCCTCGTTCTCCTTCATTAATAAGTGATTCATATACTTTCCCAAGCATTTCTGGATCTACAGCGACTTCTACATCGTAGGGGCTCGACTCATCTATAGTGAAGTTAAAAATTTCTAAAAACCCCTTAAATTTATTACTTCCTTCATTGTCTGGCTCAAATAACCATTCAAAAATATTATCTGGTAAGTCAAAATTTAGTTCATCTAATTTATTTTTTGAAAATAAACCGCCATTGAGAAAAGGCATTAAATTAAATGATTCTTTTATATCATCCGGTAAATCGTTATTTATAAAATGAATTTTCTTATTAAATGCACCAAAGAACAAACTGCCTAACCATTGCGAGTAGAATGTGTCTTTAGTTTTTGATTTTGATTTGTAAACAGACCAAAGATTTTTGATATAATTTTTATCTTGCTTGTAATCTTTCCACTTAAACCATCCTTTTCTTTGAAGAAAATAAATGAAAAGAATTCGTGAGAGAAGTTGCTGAGCAAAAGAGTGCCTTATTCTGTATTCAACATTACTATCCAATGCCTTAATGATAATTTCATTTAAAGCATATCTGTATGCTGCAAAGAATTCATTTGTAATCTTTTCAACACTGAATGCTTCTTTGAGCAATTCTATAGTTGAGAAATCTGCTTTACCTATTTGGTCTAAAAAAGTTTTATTCGTTTGATGTGGACTAACGAAGTAGGTAAAACGTTTAAAATTATTCCATGTGCGTTTATTACCTTGATATTCGGCATAGACTAAGCTGAAGCGGAAATTGCTATTATTATCATAAAAGACAAAAATACCTGCATCGGAATTGGAACTTTTTAATATATTTTTTGCTAATTCATATTGTTCTTTTTTGCTAGAGCGCTCAGTAAGGTCTTTAGTAACTTGCAGAGTGCATACAACTAAAATGCCATCTGGCAGATCAGATTTAGCTAATAGCACTGCATTATCATAATTGGTAAATTTTTCATTATTGACATATAATTCCTCTTTAGGAAATTCTATATTATCACTTTTTTCTCTTAAAAAAGATTCTAAATTATCATTATTAAAATTTTTAATAAGAGTGTGTAAATAAGGTGTATTCATAATTTTTGATTTTCAATAGCAATAATTATTTCTTTGTTGAATGATTGTAAGCGTTTTTTTTCAATTTCTAAATAGTTGCTACC
>JAHDSP010000219.1 GCA_018432645.1 Bacteroidales bacterium
AAAATACGATCTGTTTTTGCAGAGTCGGTAAATGAACTGATATCTTGTATCCCGCCATTCTCTTTATTAGTCCTATTTTGTTGCAATATACCTAAATAATAATTATATTTTTTATTTTTAGTATTACCAAAAAAAGTAGAATAAAATTGATTTTGCCTCGCTGAGGAATTAGTATAGGTAGAATTAGCTGCGAAGGAACGGTAAAAAAAATTAAAATGTGCTATGTCTGATATTGGCATGGTGAAATGTGCTTGGAAATACTCTTCTCTAGAAATACCCTGCATAAATCTAGCTTGCATAATGGCTGTATCAGAGCTAATAAGTGGTAGATTTTCAATATCAAAAAAACCAACAAATTGTAAATATGGCAATTTAATATTAGAAATTCCAGTTGTATTCATGAGATCTGGCAAATATGCTGGATAAGAAACCCCACCAACAAGGTCATTAGTGAGCATATATTTGTATTCTTTATATGGAGAAAAATAAAAAAAATTTACTGTATCGAGATCATAGCTAACACTATCTACTTTCATGAAATTGTTTTCATAGCTCCATTGATATGCATTAACATGCTTAATAGTAATAGTATCTTCTATCTGAGAATAAATTAATCCAGATGATAGTATAGAGATTAATAAAATCAGTATAAAGGGTTTCTTCATTAAGTGCAAAATTACTAATACAAATTAAAAGCAAAAAAATAAATTGCTATTACACAACATCTTTTGTTAATCTATTAATTATTAATTTTGTATCAAGATATTAATTCATGAATCTAGTTGCTCAGTTTTCAAATAAATATTATGAAATGCAAATTTATAATGGGGATATCTATTAATGATACTGGCGAAAACAAAAATAAAAATCATAAATTTGTAATAAATAACACATAATTTATGAAAATAAATAAAAGAGTAAAAAACGAATTAATTTCTGTAACTTCGTATTTAATCTTTGTAGTTTTAGAAATATTTAAAATTAATCATATTTAGTAGAATAATAATTGCTATTAGATTTTAAAAGAATTTTAATAAATGAAAAAAAATAATTTTGTAAAATATAAACATTTAAGATTATATAATTTATTAATAATCAGTGTATTAATTGCTTTGTTAATATTAGTAGCAAGTTGTAAAAATTCTAATAATGACAATCTACAAGACAAACAGATATTTCATTATAATCAACCTTCTGGTATATATTCTTTAGATCCAGCATTTGCTAGAGATCAAGCACATATATGGGTGATACAACAATTGTACAATACATTAGTTAGCTTAGATGATTCATTACGAATAATACCAAGCATAGCTAAATTCTGGGAAATATCTGAAGATCTATGCACATATACATTTTATTTAAGAAATGATGTGTATTTTCACAAAGACATATGTTTCAAAGACGGTACTAGAAAGCTACTAGCACAAGATGTAGAATATAGCTTACAGAGATTA
>JAHDSP010000507.1 GCA_018432645.1 Bacteroidales bacterium
ATTATCAGTATAATTTTAAATAATGGATTTCACCCTAACAAAATATAAAGAACTCCTTCTGACCATTAAAAGTAAGGGTTATATTTTTGAGCGTTTTGCTGAATACATCGAAAAATCAGCCATTGCATCAACTCCTCAACTTCAAAAATTATTCTTCGCCACGATGTGGATAGAAAGCCTCAAAATGCTCTAAAAATGGCAAAATTAGAACATGATTTAGGTATAAAAACAACTTACTATTTCCGTACTATTCCTCAAACCTTAAAACCTGATATTATTAAAGAAATATCTGATATGGGGCATGAGGTTGGCTACCACTACGAGACGATGGACACCATTAATGAAAAATTTAAAATGAATAATTTAAAATTTAAAAGTGAGGAAGAGAGAATAGACGCGGCATATAATCTATTCTGTGAGAATCTGGAGCAATTTCGCAAAATATATCCCATAAAAACCATTTGTATGCATGGTAGCCCCAGATCGGAATTCGATAACAGGGATATTTGGAAGAAGTATAGCTACAAAGATTTAGGAATAGTAGGCGAGCCCTATTTTGATATTGACTTCGACAAGGTTTTTTACCTCACCGATACCGGCCGCCGCTAGGATGGTTTTAAGTACTCCATTCGTGATAAAGTACCACAGCAAGAACGCTGGATAAAAGAAGGATTAGTTTTTAAAACCACCAACGACATTATAAAAGCTGCACAAGAAAATAAACTCCCCAATCAGATTATGATTACCGTTCATCCACAGCGCTGGACAAATCATGTAGGAAATTGGATGAAAGAATATTGTTTACAATCCTGTAAAAATGTCGTAAAAAGATTTCTCATCGATTACAGGAAGCAATAAAAATTGTTATCTTGACAACACATCAACTAATCAACACATCAACTCCTCAACTCCTCAACTTATCAACTTTTAAACTTTTAAACTCATAAACCCATCAACAATATGTACCAATATTCCTTTGAAAAATTAGTAGTTTGGCAGAAGGCTAGAGAATTTGTAGGATTTATTTATAAAGAAACCTCTCTATTTCCAATAGAGGAAAGATATGGATTAACCAACCAAATTAGGCGGGCAGCCATTTCAGTTGTCGCAAACATCGCTGAAGGAAGTTCTAGAATTTCACGAAAATATCAAGCCTATTTTACTCAAATTGCTTACAGTAGTCTGATAGAGATTTTAAGTCATTTCTATATTGCATATGATTTAAATTATCTTTCAGAAGAAGTATTAGACGAAATTAAATACAAAGTTAATGACATATCAAATCTACTTAATGCCCTACGTAATTCTCAAACCAAACATTAATACCTCAACTTCTCAACTTCTCAACTCCTCAACTCCTCAACTCCTCAACTAATCAACTCCTCAACTAATCAACTTTAAATTACAAATGGATTCTCATAAAAAAAATGTACTATTTACTCGCATTATTTATATTTTGCTAATATTTATAATTGGTATAATGTCTATTATTCCTAATGAAGCATTAGACAAACTATCTGATACATATAAATTATTTTCGGGTGGTTATCTATATCATATATTGGCTTATGGATTATTTTGTTTTTTTGCTTTGCTATACAACATAACATACCAAAGACATTCTTTACTTATCATACTACTTTTTATCTCTGTTTACAGTATTATTCTTGAAGCAATTCAATATTTTTTACCATATCGTACGTTTAATCTTTATGATATCCTTGCAAGTCTTATTGGTATAGCAGTTGGAGCAGTTTTATTCTTTTTATATCGTAGTTTCAAGTTTAGAGTTAAATAAAAGTGTGGAAGCGAAAAAGCTTATAAATGAAGAAGTTAATAAGTTTAATAGTGTAGCAAATTGATAGCTATAATTTCATCCACAGATTTACACAAATTAACACTGATGATTGAGTTGTATTTGTGCTCATTTGTGTGCATTTGTGGACAATAAATAGCATCTTATCAACTAATCAACTTATCACTTATCACTCATCACTCATCACCTCTTCTCCCCGTCTCCTCGTCACCCAGTCACCATATCACTCCCACATTAACCATAACAAACAATAAAAGTAAAAAATGAAAATTAAAAAATCATCTTATTTATTTATCATTTATGATATTATTGTTATCTGCTTATCTTTTCTTTTCTTCATATGGATTAAGCCAGCAAGCAAGTCTTTTTATTTACCACAATATGCACAACCATTTTCTATTTTTTTTATTATTTGGGTTGGCACATCATATTTTAGTAAAAAATATTTATTAGACTACCATAAAAGGATTTTTCACCTTTTTATAGATATCATCAAAAGGAATTTCTTAATTTTTGCTCTTATAGCGATATTTATTTATATCTTTCAAACACCTTATTACTCTAGATTAATTGTCTTTGGCACCATTATTACAACTACAATTTTTGAGTTTGGTATTGTTAGTTTTATTAAGTATCATATAAGAGTCTTAGACTCAGATTTAGCAACTATCAAAATAACTACAAAACCTAAATTAGTAAATATAAATGAGTCTGACGAACAAATAATAAATTATAATATTCCCCTTCCTAAAGCTACTAAAATAGATGATAGTGCTTATCCTATACTTAAAGATAATTATCTTCGTGCACACCCCACTTTATTTGATTTTATTAATGTAAACATTCATTTAAATGATATACCCAAATTAGAAACTTTTGTTCTAAAAACTCATACGCTATATAATATAGAAAATGTAGAAGCACTATCCAAGCAATTATTTATAAACCTTCATAAAATTAATGATTTCAGACGAATAAATGTATATTTAATTGCAGTAAACAAAATTTTGAAATATGGAGGTTATTTCATTAGCTATGGCTATACTATAGAGGAAAGAAAAAAATATTTTTTAGAAAAATATCCTCCCGCGATCAATTACATTTTGTACAGCATAGATTTTATTTTTAAAAGGGTAATGCCCAAACTGCCTATTTGTAAAGAATGCTACTTTGCTATAACAAAAGGTAAAAATCGTGCAATATCAAAAGCCGAGATTTTAGGTAGATTATATTTTTGTGGTTTTAGAGTTATCAATACCACTTTAATAGATAATAGTTTTTATTTCATAGCACAAAAAATTAATGTACCTAAGCAAGACCCACATCCTACCTATGGTCCATTAATAAAATTAAGAAGAATTGGTAAAGATGGTAACATTATAAATGTTTATAAATTCAGGACTATGCATCCATATTCAGAGTATCTACAAAGCTATATTTATGAGCAAAACAAACTACAAGAAAATGGTAAATTTGCTAATGATTTTAGAGTAACTACAATTGGAAAATATATGCGTAAATTATGGATAGATGAGCTACCCATGTTTATAAATCTTTTTAAAGGACAACTCAAAATAGTAGGTGTCAGACCTCTGAGCATTCAATATTTTAAATTATATCCTAAAGAATTTCAAGAAATACGCATTAAATATAAACCAGGATTAATACCTCCTTTTTATGTAGATTTACCAAAAAATTTTGATGAAATAGTAGAATCGGAAAAAAAATATTTATTAGCTTATGATGAACACCCTTATCGTACAGATATGAAATATTTTTTTAAAGCTATTTACAATATATTATTCAAAAAAGCAAGATCTAACTAGTGTCTTTTAAATTAATCTTCACAGATGATTTAGTTTTTTGCGTGCAGTTGTAAATAAATTTACAACTAATATCTTGATCAACTCCTCAACTTTTCAACTTATCAACTCTTCAACTAATCAACTCCTAAACCATAATCTTAAATTTGTGCTCATTTGTGTGCATTTGTGGATAATAAATAACTAACAACCTAATTCTAAAAAATTTTTTAATTAAACACAAAAAAATTCATACTTTTGTAATCAAAAAAAACAAATAATAAATGGGAAAAAATCATCTATTAAATTTAATAATTTTTATAAGTTTGCTATCAATAATGAGCTCTTGTGCAGCTAAAAAAAATATAATTTATTTTTACAATACAGCTTCAGATACTACTATTGCAAAACAAACCACCTATAATCCTATTTTCAAAAAAGATGATTTCATCTCGGTAATAGTTACTTGTGATGATCCTGAGGCTGCTAAACCATTTAATTTCCCAGAGGAATTTATGGACAAAAACTATTCTAATAGCGGTTACACTACTGGTGTCCCTGCTAAGGCTGGATATTTAATAGATCAGGATGGTAATGTTAATTTACCAGTAATAGGCAAAGTGCATTTAGCTGGTATGCGAAGAACAGAAGCTATAACTATGCTAGAAAATAAATATTCAGACTATCTGCAGCATCCTATAGTGAATATACATATTGAAAATTTTAAAATAACAGTATTAGGTGAAGTAAATCGTCCAGGTACATTCAAAATTCCTAATGAGCGGATAACAATATTAGAAGCTATTGGATTAGCTGGAGACTTGAAAATAGCTGGTGAGAGAAGAAATGTATTAGTTATCAGAGATAATGATGGTATAAAAACAGAATATCGAGTAGATCTCACTTCTACAGATATTTTATATTCGCCCGTATATTACCTCGAACAAAATGATGTGGTTTATGTAGAACCTAACTCTACGGCTCGCAGGCAAGCTACCGTTTGGAGAACAGAAGGCTCACTATTTATTTCTCTCACTTCTCTGATTGTAACTACCTTGTCAATAATTTTTAGATAAAAAATCATTAATAAACTTCAGAAGATGGATAATAGTAATTTTAGTGAAAACAATACTTATACAAATAAAGAAGACACTATAAATATAAGAGAAATTTTTGAAAAATATTTCAGACATTGGAAATTTATTGTTTTATGCATAGCAATAGCATTAATAATAGGTTTTTTGTATCTGCAGTCGAGAATACCTATTTATGAATCATCGGCAATGGTTATAGTGAGTGATGAGAAATCAGGTAATCTGTCTGATGAATTAAGTGTTTTTAGTGATTTAGGCATCATAACACAAAAAGGAAATCTATATAATGAAATAGAAATCTTTAAATCTAGAAAATTATTATCTCAAGTAGTACAAGACCTGCAGCTAAATATTTCAATTGTAAAAGAAGGGAATTTCTTAACTCCCGATAAATATTATTATAACGATTCACCTATTAATATAAAATTAAGCACACCAATAGAAAACATAGTTCATCATACTACATTAGAATTAACTATTATAGATAATGATAATTTTAAAATTACTGAAAATTATACCAATACGAATGGCAAGGATATTTCAGAAAATAAAGGAAAACATAAATTCGGAGATTCTATAAATACATCACTAGGTTTTATAACTATAGACAAAACTAACAACCTACAAGATAAAAATAAGGGCGATGATTTTATAATTAATATAAGTAGTTTAGAGAGTGCTGTTAATAAATATAAAGCTAATTTAACTATTCAAACTGTTAATAGAGATGCTTCTGCTATAGAAATTAAAATAAATGGTCCAAACAGAGCATTAAATAACGATTTTATAAACACGTTAATTTCTCAACATCAAGCTCAAGCTATTAATGATAAAAATATCATAGCATTAAATACTAGTAAATTCATAGATGAGAGGATGAAAGTCATAGAAAAAGAATTATCTGATATAGAAAATCTATTGCAAGCTTTTATGACTCAAGAGAAATACGTTGATCTAAATATTAGTGTACAAAATATTCTAGAAAAAGAATCTGCTGTAGAAAAAGATTTAATAAATGCATACATACAATTGAAACTAGCTGAGCAAATAAAAGATTATTTACAGAAACACAAAGATCTCAGTAGCCTATTACCTGCTAATTTAGGAGTAGAGAGTGAGGCTATTAACAAAATGACAAATGATTATAATCAATTAGTATTACAAAGGAATAATTTATTACTAAACTCTTCTGCTGAAAATCCCCTAATAACAAAAATAGATAATCAACTTTTAGCATTAAGGGCTAGTCTCAATGAAAGTCTTAATAATTTAATTACTAGCCTAAAGATACAAACACAATCTCTAAAAACAAATATTGATAATTATTCGAGCAATCTAGCTAGTGTGCCCGAAAGTGAGAGAAGATATAAAGATATCCTCAGACAACAACAAATAAAAGAAAATCTTTATATTTATCTAATGCAAAAACGAGAAGAAGCAGAAATAGCTATGGCTGCTACAGTAAGCAATATCAAGCTTGTAGATTCTGCATATAGTACTATAAAACCTATTAAGCCAAAAAAAGCTGCTAGTATGCTTGTAGCTCTGCTTATTGGATTATTCCTCCCAATTTTATTAATCTATTTTAGAGATTTATTTGATAATAAAGTTCATACCACAGAGGATTTAGGATTTTTAAATATTCCTATAGTCTCTAGCATACCTTTTAAAAAATCTGATGACATTATAATTATTAAAGAAAATATAAAAGGCCATTTAGCAGAAGCTTTTCGTACTTTGCGATCTAATTTGGAATTTATTTTTACTGATAAAAAAGAAAAAGGAAATACTATCTTTGTTACCTCTACTATCCCTGGTGAAGGAAAAACTTTTGTTTCGTTAAACCTTGCTGTATCATACACTCTAATAAATGCTAAAGTTTTATTTTTAGAATTAGACCTTCGTGCACCTAGAATAGCTCATTATCTGAAAATACCAGATAACAAGGGTATCAGTGATTATCTCAAAGACGATAATACAACTCTCAAT
>JAHDSP010000438.1 GCA_018432645.1 Bacteroidales bacterium
CAAAATCCTGATGATGTAGTGAATGAATATGGTGCTGATACTCTGCGACTATACGAAATGTTTCTCGGGCCAGTAGAACAAAGTAAACCATGGGATGTGGCAGGTATAGAAGGTGTACATAGATTCCTTCGAAAATTTTGGCGATTATTTTTCGATTCTAGTGATAATTTTTATCTTAATGATGATGAGCCTACTAGAGACGAATTGCAATTACTACATAAAACTTTGAAAAAAGTTCAAGAAGACATAGAACGCTATGCCTACAATACTGCTATTAGCAGTTTCATGGTAGCTGTAAATAATTTGCAAGATTTGCATTGTAATAAACGCGCAATTTTAGAACCTTTGATGATAGCATTATCTCCTTTTGCACCATTTATAACTGAAGAATTATGGCATCTAGCTGGTCATACTAATAGCATTCATGAGGCTAATTTCCCAATTTATGATGAAAAGTACACAACTGATGACACCTGTACCTATGCTATATCATTCAATGGCAAGACTAGATTTACTTTAGATATAGACATAGCAGCTGATGAAGAAACTGTTAAAAATATTGTCCTAGAGCATCCTCAATCACAGAAATGGCTTGAAGGCAAAGAGCCTAAGCGAGTGATAGTAGTGAAAGGCAAAATAGTAAACATTGTAATGTAAATTAAAAATTTAAAACAGGCGTTTTAGTTAATAAAGTTTTTATCAACATTTTGTATTATAAAAGAATAACTTTACAATAATTAGTAACCTTTAGCAATACCGCATTGGGAAATGATTTGTTATAAAACAAGCAAGCCGTGTTGGGCAGAAGGGTTTACACTGTTTGAGCAAGCTAAAGCTTGCGAGTTTGTAAACCCCAGAGGTGATTGCGTAGTTTTATCAAATCATTTCCCCTGCGGAGACTTTTCTTTTGTTACTTTTCTTTGTGTGGCTGACAAAGAAAAGTAAATTAAGTAGAAATTTATTTAAAAAAATTATTGTTATCTTTTTGAAATAATTTAGTTATTAATTAAATGCCTAAATTAATTAAACATTCTACATAATATTTATTACATTTTATTGCTAAGTCGAAATTTTTCAATATTTTTGTTAATAAAATAATTTTTTATTTATTCTGTTAATATAAAAAAATAATATTTAATGCGCAAATTAACTTTTTTAATATTATTAATTTTACCTATAATAATTTTTTCACAAGAAATTAAATTTCTAGATAAACCATTTGTAATCGAAAATTTTAATAATGTAGAATTACCATATTATATA
>JAHDSP010000534.1 GCA_018432645.1 Bacteroidales bacterium
AAATCTGTGGATGAAATTATAGACATGAAAGTTAGATATTTATTGTCCACAAATGCACACAAATAAGAGTGATGGGAGACTGTGAGAAGAGGTGATGAGTGATGAGTTGATGAGTTGATAAGTTGAGGAGTTTATCAAAATATTAGTTTTAAATTAATTCTCAAATGCACACAAAAACTAAATCATCAGTGTTAATTTGTGTAAATCTGTGGATGAAATTATAGACATTGAGGATTGTTATTTATTGTCTACAAATGCACACAAATGAGCACAAATCTTAGATTATGGTTGAGGAGTTGATAAGTTATTAGCTTTTTAACAAAAATTCTATTCATTTAAATCTATACTTAAGACTACGATATAAAAAGAATAAAACTGCTCCAACTGCTATGCCAATAAGATTTGCAAGGATATCATAAAGATTAAACGAACGATAAGGTAAAAAATATTGAATTACTTCAAGTATAATACTGTAAACAGAGATAAAAAGTAGTATGATAAGTAAAGAATGTCTTTGGTATGTTATGTTGTATAGCAAAGCAAAAAAACAAAACAATCCATAAGCAAATATATGAAATAGATACCCTCTGCTAAATAATTTGTATGTATCAGATAGTTTGTCTAATGCTTCATTAGGAATGATAGACATTATACCAATTATAAATATTAGCAAGATATAAATAATGCGAGTAAATAATACATTTTTTTTATGAGAATCCATTTGTAATTAAAAGTTGATTAGTTGATTAGTTGAGGAGTTGAGGAGTTGAGGAGTTGATTAGTTAAGGTATTAATGTTTGGTTTGAGAATTACGTAAAGCATTAAGGAGATTTGATATGTCATTAACTTTGTATTTAATTTCGTCTAATACTTCTTCTGAAAGATAATTTAAATCATATGCAATATAGAAATGACTTAAAATCTCTATCAGACTACTGTAAGCAATTTGAGTAAAATATGCTTGATCTTTTCGTGAAATTCTAGAACTTCCTTCAGCGATGTTTGCAACAACTGAAATGGCTGCCCGCCTAATTTGGTTGGTTAATCCATATCTTTCTTCTATTGGAAATAGAGAGGTTTCTTTATAAATAAATCCTACAAATTCTCTAGCCTTCTGCCAAACTACTAATTTTTCAAAGGAATATTGGTACATATTGTTGATGGGTTGATGGGTTTAAAAGTTGATAAGTTGAGGAGTTGAGGAGTTGAGGAGTTGAGGAGTTGAGGAGTTGATAAGTTGATTAGTTGATGGGTTGAGATATTAATGTTTGGTTTGAGAATTACGTAAGGCATTAAGTAGATTTGATATGTCATTAACTTTGTATTTAATTTCGTCTAATACTTCTTCTGAAAAATAACAATTTTTATTGCTTCCTGTATGTGATGAGAAATCTTTTTACAACATTTTTACAGGATTGTAAACAATATTCTTTCATCCAATTTCCTACATGATTTGTCCAGCGCTGCGGATGAACGGTAAGCATAATCTGGGTGGGAAGTTTATTTTCTTGTGCAGCTTTTATAATGTCGTTGGTGGTTTTAAAAACCAATCCTTCTTTTATCCAGCGTTCCTGTTGTGGTACTTTATAGCACACACTCATTTTCCAGCCGCCTTACAAAAAAATTACATTGGTTTAAAAATTTGAAAAAGGGTTTATCTAAAAATCCTTCTTTTGCGATATTGCCAGGCTTCTTTTAAAGTTGGTGTAGTGTTATATGTTGCTTGATTATCATTATTGGGAATGAAATCTTTATATCCATTTTCCAATAAATCTATTGCCATTAACATAGCTTTCGGTGCCAGTTGGTAGTTCTTTTTCACTAAAGTATTAAAATTATCTTTTTCTGTTACTGGGTATTTTTCCTGGACTATTATATCTCCCGAATCAAGCGCTTCTTCAACAAAATGAATACTTACCCCGGTTTCTTTTTCTCCTTTATACAAAACCCAGAATGGTGACAACCTCCCTCGGTTTTTGGGCAGTAATGCATTATGACGGTTTATCACTCCGATGGTTGGTATTTCAAGCAATTCTTTTTTTAAGATGTTTTGACTTTGATTAATAATTATATCGGGGTTAAGCTTTTTGAGCTTTTCCAGGAATTCTAAATTGTTAGGAGTCTCAATTTTAAAAGTAGCAATCCCTTTTATTTTTGCATACCCCAAAATTGTTGGATCAGGACACAACCCCATACTATGCAGTATCTTTTTAAATTTATGAAGAATTGAAATAAAAGCATTTTTAAAAAAATGATAAAATCCCATTATCAGAAAAAGGGAAAACAGATATTCATATTTGGACTTTCCTTTACTCAAAGTTAACCGGTTTCCTTTCGGTACTGCAATGCCAACAATATCCCTATCACGGGCATCTATAATACGTCTAATGAACTGTTTTGTCTGGACGGGGTCGTCCATGGTTATGATGAAGATTCGCATAGGAAATGTTTTGTTTTACACATAACTACAGGCAGGCTAAATAAAGTCGTTTTGCTTACAATACGCTTTTAACGTTGTAAACTGATAATCTCTTTTCGCAAAAAATTCTATCTGTTTTTTGTAAAGCAGAATGGCATTACCACCCAGATTTTTGACTTTTAGTTGCGAACGAAAAAAATCTTGCAAAAGATAACTAATCGGATTATTTGATCTACGGCTTATTATTCTTGGCTCATCCGATTCATCAATAAACTCGTTGGGATGAATATCAAAAACTATTGGTTTGCCATTTAATCTTGATGACTCCAAGTGAATACCCTGACGGACAATTTTTGTTATGCCCGGGAAAATACGCATTGTGGTACCAACATAAGGCAAAAACAAAGCAGATAAAGGCACTTCAATTAATGGACCTTCTCCCTTTTTAAATAATGAATCCTGTGCCGTGTAATAAGGAAGGCGGGGGGCAGTGAGCCATTTCAGCTTTCTAATACCTCCAAATGACAAAAAAAAATCAAACCGCTGTGAAGCTACCGAACTATCAATTTTATAACCTGTTTCGATTAAAGCAGGTGCAGTATATTCATTCACTCTCAGGGCTGGAGCGCGAAATGAAACCACTTCTTGTCCCGAAATATCCTCAAGCAACTTTTTAGTTTCTGCGAGATGACGTTTCTGTCTTTCAAAGGGCATCACATCAAAACCATTTTCTTTTAGGTGCGACTTGCCATGAGATGCCACTTCATGGCCGTCTTTAATAACCATTTTTACCACATCCGGGAAATGCCGTGCAATATAGCCGGTAAAAAAGAAGGTGGTTTTGATATTGTAAGTTTGGTAGATATCCAATAATACCGGCATACCTTCTTTCAAAACCTTTAATCCGGTTTCATCACGCAATGCATTAAACCAGATAGAGGTAGTTTCAACATCATTGGTGAAAAGGGCAAATGAAGATTTTAACATTTTTTATAGTTTTACGCAAAGCACTAAGGTTAATGGCTAATTACTTCTTTTAATCAAATAATACTTTACCACATTTTTTATGTTTTGTATAACCAATTCTTTCACCCACCCAAAACCCGGATTAAACCAACGGTGTGGGTGGGTGTTAATCATTATTTTATTTGGTAACTGAGCAGATTCAACTAATTGAATTAAATGTTTTGTACTCTTAACCTGTATATCAAACCCAGAATTTACTTTATCACGAACACTTATATTTTTTTTGTTCCATCTACGACCCGTATCTGTTAAGTAAAAAACTTCGTTGTAGTCAATATTGAAATAGGGCTCGCCAACTATTCCCAAGTCTTTGTAGCTATACTTCTTCCAAATATCCCTGTTATCGAATGTTGATCTGGGGCTACCATGCATACAGATGGTTTTTACGGGATATAGTTTGCGCAATTGCTCTAGATTCTCACAGAATAGATTATATGCCTCGTCTATTCTCTCTTCATCACTTTTAAATTTTAAATTATTCATTTTAAATTTTTCATTAACGGTGTCCATCGTCTCGTAGTGGTAGCCAACCTCATGTCCTAAATCCGCTATTTCTTTAATAATATCAGGTTTTAAGGTTTGAGGAATAGTGCGGAAATAATAAGTTGTTTTTATACCCAAATCATGTTCTAATTTTGCCATTTTTAGAGCATTTTGAGGCATTCTATCCACATCGTGGCGAAGAATAATGGTTTTTAAGTTGAGGAGTTGAGGAGTTGATGCAATGGCTGATTTTTCGATGTATTCAGCAAAACGCTCAAAAATATAACCCTTACTTTTAATGGTCAGAAGGAGTTCTTTATATTTTGTTAGGGTGAAATCCATTATTTAAAATTATACTGATAAT